>JAOUNI010000060.1 GCA_029881035.1 Gammaproteobacteria bacterium
TCGGTTTCTTCCAGAGCTTGTTCGATGATATTTATCTCAGTTCGTCTTGCAGGATAACCATGCTGATTCAGTTTCTCAATGGTAAACAACATGACATCACCAAAAAACTGGCGCTCAAATTCATTAGAAAGATCGATGCGGTTGTGTTCACGGTTCACACCCGGCCTGAATTCTGACTCACCGGTCTGGTCGGTGGTGCGTTTATGCAGCATCGGCAGGTTAGCCGAAACAAACCGGTCACCGATTTCTGCTTTAATGATGCGTCCCAGTACCGGTCCTGCCATGCGCAGCTTCAGGGTAGCGAAAGAAATAAAATATTTCAGGCACTCAGGACTGAAGGCATAGTTGCCGGTATAAATAGTTCTGGCGGGTATGGTATCGGTGAGTGAACTGCCATAATCAAAATAGGTGGCACGCGTTGGATGCTCGCCATCAAAGAAGTGATTGAGTTTTCCAGCGAAATCATTGAAGCAATCGATGTGATTATGTTGGCCAGGAAGCGTGCATGAATACAGAAAAGCATTATCTGATTTCTTAAAGCCAAACAGATCTGCCATGTCGTGATAGGCCGCATCATCGCTAATCTGCCTGTTACCATGAAAATGGCAGGAAGACGCGGGCAGATCACTAGCAATTTGTCGCAGGAAGTCGATAACATCGTTCTGGAAGTTGCCCGCCATCACTGCCGGTGAAACAGGCGGATCGCCGACTACTTTTCCGGTCAGGATGCAGGTATCGCCACGGCGGAATATTTCATTCAAGTGGTACAGATAGTTGATCGCATAAATATCTTTCTGGCCGTGATCGGTGGCTATTTTTATTTTAAATTCCTGATCACTGTCGATGAAATAAAAAATAATTTTTTCATCTTCGTCTTTGCTGATCTGGTTGAGTCGCAGGTAAGCCATGTTGCGGGTGATGGCTGCACCCTTGTGGTAAAAATTTTCAGGGTCAGGCTCGGTGATGTAATGGCCGAATATCTGTTGCAACTGATCAGCGGAGCTATGCAATTTTTCAATCTGTTCAATCTGCTCGTCAACACCAAAGTATTCGGTTTGCAGTCCCTTTTGAGAAAACTGGGCACAGATTTGTTTATGCTGATCAATGCTGTCTGCTTTTTTCGAGTCATCGGCAACGATCACGGCTACTTTTGTAAATACCTGATCATGGGTGCCGCCATACTGGTACAACTGACAGATGGCTAGCAGGCTATTTAAACACTGCTGTAAATGTATCGGCCTGTCGGCGACAGGAATAATGATGTAGAACTTGTAGCGATCGTCCTTCTTACCTCTATTATTATCAGCAAGAATTTTTTCCATTTCCTGGAAAACCTGTTGGTACTGAGAGACGTCTGCGTCATCCGGGGTAGTAGTCCATATTTTTTGTTCAATAGCAGCGACGGCCTGCTGGTATATATTAAGTAGATCCGCATTGCTTCTGCTGGCGCCGAGCTGTTCGCCAAGTGCCGCCAATGTCTTGTCGTCACTGTAACGATTCAGGAAATACTGGAGCGATGGATGAGGCGCCGAAACCATGCAGCTGGGTGTGACTAACGTCTGGATGAATAATTGGGGAAGGCGTCCTTATCGATCATGATCTCGATAAGATTAATCGCGTTTGAAAAATCGGTGCGTGCAAACAGCTCGTTGAGATCTTCTTTGTCTACGATGCGTTGATGATTGATTCCGAAGGATTTTGCCAGTGCTTCATAGTCCGGGTTGACGAAATCGCAATTGATAAATCGTTCCTGGTATTGCTGAAACTGGTTTTTCCGGATCAGACCCATGGTCGAGTTGTTGAACATGATGATGTTGAGCGGGATGCCATAGTTCACTGCGGTCATGATTTCCATACAGCACATTTGGAAGCCACCGTCGCCGAGCACGGCAAAGGTGGTTTTTTTGTCGGCAAACTGGGCGCCGATAGCCGCAGGTATGGCGTGCCCCAGTGAGGAGACACCGGAGTTGGGGTAATATCGGTTGCTGCTGGCGACATTGAAAAAGTTTTGCGCGAAAATAATGTTGTCATCAAAAACGGTGATGTTTTCCGGGAAATGTTCTTCCAGTTTCAGGAAAAAAGTTTCGATCAATGAGAACTTTGACTTGAAAATGGCGGCATTGGTTTGGCTGGTTTCATCCTGAGCTTCGCTAACGGCCTGATAGTCTTTTCTATGGTTACCTGATGGGCTGTTCTTAATATTGTCCAGCACCGCAGTCAGGACCTCACCGATGTCACCCTGAATGGCAATATCGGCTTTAAAAACTTTTTCAAGTTGGCTGTAATCGATATCGATCTGAATAATTTTTTTACCTTCGAGTAATTTCTTATCCCAGATGTAGCTGGTGCGTTCATTGAAAGCGGCACCGAGAAAAATCACCAGATCGGAGAACTCTTCGATATATTTATAGGCATGGCTGTAAGAGGTGACGCCAAGGCTGCCCAGTGACAGGCCGGACTGTTCGCTGATCGCGCCTTTGCCCTTGAGGCTGCTGGTGACCGGGATATTGAGCAATTCACTAAGCTCGGTTAGTTTTGCCTGCGCGCCTGATTTGATGCAGCCGTAACCAGCAATGATGACCGGTTTTTGTGCCTGCTGGATCATCCTGGCGACCGCATCGACCGACTGAGAATCTCGGTTCAGCGAACAATAATGTTTTTCGGTTTTGATATTGTCCAGAATGCTGTCATCGACCAGCTCTTTCTGCACGTTATACGGAAAGCTGAGCAATACCGGTCCGGCGCTTTCTGATAACAGTATTTTGGAAGCCTGATTGAGCACGTTTTCCAGGTAATCAGTGCGCTCGACCACCTTGTTGTAGCGGGTGATGCCCTTGAATAAAGCGCTCTGGTCGATGCTGCCGCCTTCGCCCGAGCTCTCCTGCAAGCCGCCCTTGCCAAAGATATAAGTGGGTGCTTCGCCGGTAATGATAAGAATCGGTTGCTTGTCAGCATAGGCATTGGCAATACCGGTGACCAGATTGGTGGCACCCGGGCCTGCGGTGGTGATACAGGCGCCGATCCGGCCTGAGGCCCGGTTGTAACCGCCGGCCATGAAGGCGGCACCCTGTTCATGCTTGGCCAGAATACTCTGGATAGTCGAGTCGTACAGGCTGTCATACACCGGCAGAATATGCGCACCGGGCATGCCGAAAATGGTATCGATGCCCAGTCGCTCCATGTATTTGACAATTAACTCACTAACTTGAATTTTCATACGTAACGTCTTTTTAGAGCTGTATTACAAATACAAATTGGGCTTGATATGTAAGTCCCAAACTTAGAGAGCTGGATTCTATCACTAGATACAATTAGTATCTTCCCTGATATTAACTCTTTGAGCTTACCGTCTGAGGCATGGGTAGTGAATATCTGGTTGAATTAAAATTAGTCGTTGGATAACGCTTTTTGAATCAGTGGTATCAATGGCTCTGGTAGTTTGATACTGCCAGATAGAGCGAATTGTTGTGCAGGCTCGCTCATTTTTCGCCATGTTTTGCGGATGATGTCGATCCATTTGGTCTCATCGTACTCAGGGTGTTTGCCAGCAAATTCCAACATATAGTGTTCAATAAATACCAGTGCAGCGATGTTTTCTACTAACTGAGTGTCAGGGTTTTTTTTCAGCTCTTTTTTGCCGACGGCGAGCTTAATTCGATCCAGACTATCTTGCGTATAGCCAGCCTGTGCCATCAACGCGGCAAGTGTGTCAGCATGAAATGTATAAAGTGCTGTGCGCCACTGGTGGTAGCCTTTTCTATCCATTGGATAATTACTGCGTGGTGATTTCCAGCGCTGAATGTGTTGCGCACGGATAGCTAGCTTCATTGCCTCATCAGTTTCCGGGGCAAAGCGTTCCAGCATGTCAGACATGTGGTGTGAATATAACAATTCTTTTGGCCATTCTTTATTATCGGAATCAGTGACCATGTTGGGGTCTTCGCTATTGGCCTGATCAATTAAATCGCGTGCTTTTTCATAGGGGGTATTGGACATGTTGGCTCTCTATATTTGAAAAAATCAGATCATCATTATATTAGATAAAATAAAATATATTCTGCTGAAATTGTAGGTTTAAATAAATATTTGCTCTAATATGAGGCTTCATAATTAGCGAGTAAAAAAGTATTAATGAAAAGAATCCCACTCACGGTAACGATAGAAGAAGGCCTTAGAAAGCTTGACTCGTCGTTGATTATTACCGTATCTCAGAATGCAACAATATCAACAAGACGGGCAGAAATTGAAAAAATTGTTATCGATGAATTTGATGCGCTGGGTACGGTATTGGTGGGGGCGTGTACAAGAAATACAATGATTCAGCCAATGTCCGATAATATCATTGACTTATTTGTATTATTAAAACCGGAGCGTGGTCAGTTAAATACGCCCGGTGAACTAATGGATAAACTTGAAAGTATATTGCTCGTTCATTACCCGGATGCAGTTGTTGCATCAAATGGGCTTTCAATTATTGTCTCCAATACTGATTTTATATTTCATATAACACCGGGATTTACCAGAGACAACAGGGGTTATGTTGTCGCTGATGCAAAAAATAATAAATGGATAAAAACTAATCCCCATGTTCATTATTATGCTCTGGATGATGATAATCATAAACATAAGGGATTATTACTACCCGTAGTAAGAATTATCAAATACTGGAATGAATGCAATGGTTCATTGTTTGATAATTATTATCTTGAATTACTGATAAAAGAAATATTGAGCGAAGTAAAAATTAGCTCACATGTTCAGGCGATTAAATATGTATTTAAGCAAGCGGTAAAGCTGGTGGTGTTTACCATTAACGACCCTTCTGCTGATGGTAAACAAATGGATGGCTTAAAAGATATACATAAAATGCTTGAGGCTATGTTTTGTTGCAGGGACTGCCATGATCATATAATTAAAGCAGAAGCTTATGAGAGAGAAGGTGATCTGAAATCGGCCTATAAAGAATTTGGCAAGATCTTTGGAGGATATTTTTTAAGCTATGTCGATATGATGTCCAGAAAATTGGAAGCGAATGGCATCACCGGTGCTGAAGCACTGATGATTATGAGGGATGCAACTTAATTTTTTTATTGTTGACAAGAATAGCCGGAGAAGTATTTTGACTGTCCTGATAATCAATACTGATACGGTCATTTGCAACCTGACGAAACAGTTTGTTGGCGAATGCAATGTGATCGGGGTGTTCACGGTAGGTATCAATTACAGCTTTATGGCAAAAACGGACTAACCAGCAGAAACGAAATTTTGATTTTTCTTTGACAGCCTCACCCGTGAATACGCCGCGAACACCGGGAATAGTGGAGAGTACTTTTCGCCCTTCATCCATCATCGCCTGAGTTTGCTGGTCACTAATTTGTTCTACGTTGTAAATGATAAGATGCTCAATGGGAGTCCATGGCTCACATTGGGTTAATACCTCAGCGGCGCGCCCAGCACTCCCCCATAAGCGTAAGCAGCGTTCTACTTCCTCGCGGATCGCTTCTTTCACACCCGCTTTTAATTCTGTAAAACTGCCATTGGGGTTTTGCTTTATCTGCGCACTCATGGTTTTTGCAGCCACGTCAGAGAGGGCGGTAAAATAATTTATTTTGGCGACGCCTAACGAAGTCAGGCGGCGAAACTGATCTTCATTCAGGCCGCTGCCACCATGAATAACCAGTGGAATGTTGACTGCCTGATTGAGTTGTTTAAGACGTTGAAAATCTAACTTGGCACGACCTTTCATACGACCCTGCACCGTACCAATCGATACCGCGAGACAATCAACTCCGGTGCGCTCGACATAAACCTTTGCTTCTGCAGGTACAGTAAAGGCGGATTCACCTGGGTGTTGTTCCGCGCCTTCGCCCTCAATACCCGCGACGTAACCCAGCTCACCAATAACCGGTACACCGCAACCGTGAGCCATGTCGACCACTGTGCGAGTGAGCTGAATATTTTCCGGCAGGCTCCGGTTAGAAGCGTCGAGCATAATACCATTACAGCCAAGATTGATCGCCCTGGTGGCAGACTCCAGACTGTGGCCATGATCCAGCTGTATGGCAACAGGTACAGAGGCACGTTTGGCAGCCGCTTCAACAGCAGGCAACATTAATTCAAAATCATAGTGCGCGAAGTGGGGTTCGGCAACACTGAGAATAACCGGAGCGCGACAGCGTTCAGCAGCATCGATCACTGCTTCCAGAAAATCCAGACTGACCAGATCAAAGGCACCAACAGCGTAGTTGTTTTGATAAGCGTGGTAGAGCATGTCGCGCATATTGACTTGAGCCATTGATTACGTCCCCATTAAATATATTTAATTTTTGGCATTAGAAATCCACTTCATTTTGCTGCAAATATTTTTCCAGTTCTTCCTGTACTAACTCTAGAGAATGAGTGCGTACCTTAGATGCTGCAAAGTGATAATAATTCAGCTTGCACTTTATTGGCAAATGCAACGTCTCTCTGCCGTGATCTTCAAACTCGACCCATGCCAGAATCGGAATATCGTTCTGGCGTTCATCGACACACACCCATTCGTTTTCTTCCAGAATCATGACAAAGCCCGAATAATCCACCAATGGTAAACGCAAGGGCATTTTGAAATGTCGCTTTGCCCGCCGCCACAGGTTATAAAGTTTTGCCTCTACCTCGTCATCACGTTGTGCACAGTAGGGGACATCTGCCGTTCTGCTCACATCTTTTACCTAGCGGGTTAAGCTGGCAAATAGTGTTGGCAGCTTCTCGGGTAAACGGTCTACGTTATCTATAATGGTGTAATTATTGGCACCGAAAATACGTTTCACATAATCATCGGCATCTGGATCCAGTGTCAGGCAATAAGTTAATACGCCTTTGCTGTATAGCTCTTCCACCGCTTTTTTAGCGTCATGTCGTAAATGCTGTGGATCACGTTCGTCGATATCCGCTGGTTCACCATCGGTGACCAGAAGAATAAGTTTGCGTCTTTCCTGTTGCTTCAACAAATGGTGTCCAGCGTGGCGCAGTGCTGCGCCCATACGTGTTGATAATCCACCTTTCATACCGGCCAGGCGTGATTTTGTTTCATCATCAAAATGCTGATTAAAATCTTTGAAACGGTAATACTGAACATCATGGCGACCATCCGAAGCAAAACCATGTAACGCAAAGGGATCGCCAATGCCATTGATCGCCGTCGACACCAGTGTTGCCGCTTCACGGGTTAACTGTAAAACCGTTTTGTCTGAACCGCTCATGGCCTCATTGGTGGACTCAGATAAATCCATCAGCACGACCACAGACAGGTCGCGATTTTTTAAAACATTGCGCATGGTAATACGTGTATTGGGTTGTTCGCCCATGCGAATTGAAACCATGGCGTCAATAGCGGCATTAATATCAATTTCATCACCGTCTTCCATATTGCGCACACGTTGCACACCTTCCGGTGTTAACAGGTCAATGATCTGTTTGATGCGGTGCGCCACCGGTTTGTATTCATCGAGAATGGCATTGATGTCTTCGACATCGCCCCTGGGTTGGCGACGTTCATAGATGGTCGCCCAGTCAGGCCGATGCAGTTGAATCTGGTAATCCCACTCCTGATAACGAAATGGATCAGATACCGGTTCCTTGCCCCACATCTCATTGAAACTTTTGGTGTTGTCGGTCAGGTCATCTTCGTAAGGACGCATTTCAGTGGCGCAGGTCCATATTTCCTGCGCGTCATCGCCGGCCAGTTCGCAATCAACTTCATTGGCCATTTCAATAACGCTAACGGTTTTGCGAATCTGTCGCTGGCTGGCAGGTACATAATCTATTTCTACATTCCAGTCGAACTCTTCAAATTCCCAGACATAACGATTGTCGTCACGATAAGGAATGCGTATGCGCTCAAGAATGCGCAAGCTGGGCACTTCTTTCTGTGCGGCAAATAAATTAAATAATTCCATACCCATATGCCAGGAGAATTGATTGTCGTCCTGACGTTGTCCGATTTCTTTATGAAACTTTTCTGCAAAATCATTTAACTCCGTTGATTCAGACTTCTCCGTGTTATCGAGCAGCATTAAAGCCAGTTGCTCTAATACTTCCATGGTTTTATGTTCTGCGTTATCAGACTTTTCTAAAATCAATAATGACTTCCATAGTTTCTTCAAACCGGGAAAGGCCTTGACTGCTTTATATTCAATACGCGCATCTTCAAGAAAGCCGATGAAAAACATTTGTGCAGGACTTAGTTGCTCTGCGGAAATGGGCGACGAGGAATAACACATATGTGCGGCCATATGCGCGGCCGTGGCACGATACAGTTCAAGACCGGGAATATGCATACCCTGCTGGTCAATATTATCGACTGCGTCAGGCATGTGTAGGATACGATGCTCTATGTAAGGCCTGAAATCTGTATAGTCAGCACCGGTTGGACGTATAAAAAAATCTCGCCCCCATAAAGCGCGTAAATAAAAATTTAGCTTGCGTTGTACTTTTATAAACAGAACGCCGCGGCGTTCTTTTTGTAACATCGCTTTAGAGTCAGCTGATTCCAGATTAAAGTAAGCCGTTAAATTATTAAAATCCCGGCGATAAGCCTGTGCACCAAAGTTGGCCCAGCGCCTTAAACCACTCAGGGTCAGTTTTGATAACAGATCATCAATATGATTAAGCATTGGCCGCAAACCACGTGCAGCCGTTGAAGCTAATTGATGAATAAATGTCAGGTAGCCACGCAATAGTTCCGCGTCACCCAGATTTCTGGCGGCAGAAGGTAAACTGCTAAACAGCAGTGAAATAACTTCGCCAGAGGTCATTGACGATAATTTCATCGCGGCGGTTAATACGTCGGGGATTATGTCCTCGCCGCATTCTTTAACCACCATGGGGATTTCCTGCAGATAAGTGATGACCACATCATTGCCGCGCCCCAGATTGCACAGGGCTTTTGCACCATCCATATAATCCTGCAAACCAGCAGGCGACATGATGCGTGCGGCTTCCTGGAAAGTATCTTCCAGTACGTCGCGTATCACAGGATTAGCCTGTTGCAGGAATTCTTCGTAATCTTCGAGTTTTATGCTCATAGACAAAAGACCTTTAACGCAATTATGCAGATGACACAGTGAGTCGGTAAGAAAAACGCCACTCTTTATTGCGTTACGTTTTTTCTTTTAAATTTATCCAAAGAACGTCTGTACAGCCGCATCTAACGTGTCACGCATGTCAGGATCATCGGTCAATGGTGTCACCATAGTCATGCTGCAGGCTGCTTCAGCAGTAAGGCCCTTGGCGATGAGTTGACCTGCATAAACCAGCAGACGTGTTGATATACCTTCATCCAGTCCATGACCTTTCAGGTTACGGGCGCGATGTGCAATCTGCACCAGTTTTTCTGCAATGGCTTTATCAACACCAGATTCTTTAGCAACAATAGCCACTTCGATGTCTTCAGCAGGGTAATCAAAATCCAGTGCACCAAAACGTTGCTTGGTGGATTGTTTGAGATCTTTCATCAGACTTTGATAGCCGGGGTTATACGAAATCACCAGCTGAAAATCAGGGTGTGCCGTAATCAGCTCACCTTTTTTATCTAATGGTAGATTGCGACGATGATCGGTTAGTGGATGAATAACCACGGTGGTATCCTGGCGTGCTTCAACAACTTCGTCCAGATAACAGATCGCGCCTATTCGAGCCGCAGTGGCGAGTGGTCCGTCCTGCCATTTGGTGCCATCTTTATCCAGCAGAAAACGCCCGACCAGATCGGAAGCAGTCATGTCTTCATTACAGGCCACAGTAATTAATGGTTTGCCTAATTTGTACGCCATGTACTCAACAAAACGTGATTTACCACAACCGGTTGGGCCTTTTAGCATCATCGGCATGCGTACATTGTAAGCCGCCTGATAACGCTCAACTTCATCGGCAACTGGCTCGTAATAAGGCTCATCTTTTATGATGTACTGTTGTGGATTAACTGTATTTTCTGACATGACACACCTTTAGTCTGGATGTTTCTGTTGGCCAAAATTTGGCAATAAATCGTTTACTTTTCGTCTTCCGTTTCAAGCTCTCCGCACCAGCCGTTGTTTCTGGCTTTAGCGATGGCGTCACCATGAATCCGTTGGTGACGTTTAAATAATTCTTCAGGTAAATGGCTGACCAGGCAACCATATTTATCCCACTCGGCATTTAACTTTTGCAATAACGCATCAACACCGGCCAGATTCCAGCCTTTACATGTTTCTGACTCGGGAATCAGTTCGAATACCCAGGCGTCACGAATAATTTTACCAATGGTGGTCATGCCGCCATTAATGTCATTATCAATTCCTACATATGTATCTGGTTTATTCATAATTTTATATCTTTCAAGTATTAAAAAAGCCCCTGACCGTACAGTGTTCGGCAGGGGCTTTGTGTTTTACACTACCCTGCGTAATTAAACCGTTTTGCCACGGTAAATTACCATTGAAGCGCCTGCTGATTGTTTGAAATTGTCAAAACCCAGCAGACGAACATGATTGTCCGGATGTGCTTTATGACAGTTTTCAATTTCAGCCAGAATGGCATCAACATTGGTTTCACCAAACATCGGCAGCTTCCACATGTACCAGTAATTGCTCCGTGCATTCTCAGGTTCGGTGTGTTCAATACCCGGGTTCCAGCCCTTGCTCACGATGTATTCGATCTGTGCACGGGTCTGTTCTGCGGTCATCGCAGGCAGGTATGAAAAAGTTTCAAACTTGCGACTGGCTGTGTCGGTCAGGCTTGATTTGTAATCTTGCATATCACTCATTATAAAATCCTCAATAAAGTATTAAATTCAATTCAACTTGTTACACATATATTTATGTAGGGTGGGTTAGATGTAAAACATCGTAACCCACCAGACAGTTTATTTATGGGCAACGTCGAGCTTATCGACGGTATCGAATTCAAACTTGATTTCTTTCCAGGTTTCCATCGCCATCTTGAGTTCTGGGCTTGATTTTGCCGCAGCGGTAAGAATTTCCTTACCTTCTTTCTCAAGTTCACGACCCATGTTACGCGCTTCAACACAGGCTTCAACCGCAACACGGTTAGCCGCAGCACCTGCTGCATTGCCCCATGGGTGACCTAATGTACCACCACCAAACTGCAGTACTGAGTCATCACCAAAGATGTTAACCAGTGCTGGCATATGCCATACGTGGATACCACCTGAAGCTACCGGCATTACACCTGGCATTGCACCCCAGTCCTGGTCAAAGAAAATACCGCGTGAACGATCTTCTTTAACGTATGAATCGCGCATAATGTCAATCCAGCCCAGAGTTGCATCACGATCGCCTTCCAGCTTGCCTACTACCGTACCAGAGTGCAGGTGATCACCACCTGACAGACGCAGTACTTTAGTTAATACGCGGAAGTGAATACCGTGGTGCGGGTTACGATCAAGCACCGCATGCATCGCACGGTGAATGTGTAACAACATACCGTTGTCCTGACACCACTGAGCCAGCTGAGTATTAGCAGACAGACCACCTGTTAAGTAGTCGTGCATGATGATCGGTGCGCCAATTTCTTTAGCGTATTCAGCACGACGCATCATTTCATCAGCAGTCGGTGCAGTAACGTTTAAGTAGTGACCTTTACGCTCGCCAGTTTCGGCTTCAGCTTTGTGGATGGCTTCCATAACAAAGTCAAAACGGTGACGCCAGCGCATGAATGGCTGAGAGTTAACGTTTTCATCATCCTTGGTGAAGTCCAGACCACCACGCAGACCTTCATAACAGGCACGGCCGTAGTTCTTAGCAGACAGACCCAGTTTAGGTTTAATCGTACAACCCAGTAGAGGACGTCCATATTTATTCATAATGTCACGTTCAACCTGAATACCCTGGGGTGGTCCATTACAGGTCATCACGTAAGCAACCGGGAAGCGGATATCTTCTAAACGCAGAGCACGTAGTGCCTTGAATCCGAATACGTTACCTACTAATGAAGTGAGTACGTTTACCATTGAGCCTTCTTCGAACAGATCAATAGGGTAGGCGACAAACGCATAGAAACAGGTATCATCACCTGGCACGTCTTCAATCGCGTAGGCACGACCTTTGTAGTAATCCAGATCGGTTAACAGGTCAGTCCACACTGTGGTCCAGGTACCGGTAGAAGATTCAGCAGCAACCGCCGCTGCTACTTCTTCACGAGGCACACCGTCCTGTGGAGTAATTTTAAAACAGGCCAGAATATCAGTATCTTTCGGTGTATATTCCGGCATCCAGTAAGTTTCGCGGTACTCTTTTACGCCCGCGCTGTATTTATTTTCAGCCATTGCTAGCATCCTCTCGTTTGCATTTAATGTGGCTACTGGAGTTACCCCCATCGCCGAAAAAAACTCTTTTTTTACCCGGTTTTATATTTCCGGGATTCGCCAATTGCTTAACGTGGGGCAACTATAGTTACAATAAATCATTAATAAAAATTAATATTTGTTATAAAATGCATATACATTCGTTAATGGTAAACAAACTATGCACTTTACTCTGCAACAGTTAAAACTGTTTGAAGCCGTCTCCAGAAACGCCAGTTACACGCGTGCCGCAGATGAGCTTCATCTAACGCAACCTGCTGTTTCTATTCAGGTAAAACGACTGGAGGAGCAGGTAGGACTGCCCCTGTTTGAGCATGTGGGTAAGAAAATTTTTCCCACAGTGGCAGGTAAAACCATGTATCAGGCCTCCTGCGATATTCTTGCGCGGGTTGCAGAATTAAAAAATTCAGTCGAAACCTTAAAGGGCGAAGTTAAAGGTCCCCTGCAACTATCAGTGGTCACCACCTCCAAATACTTCATGCCGCATCTGCTGGGGCTGTTTTTAACTCAATATCCCGATGTAGAACCCAAACTGATATTTACCAATCGCTCCAAGGTCATGCAGCGCCTGTATAACAATGAAGATGACTTTGTGGTCATGGGTCAGATACCGGAAGACGATAATCTGGAAACCCACCCCTTTCTGGAAAATATTCTGGTGCTGGCAGCACACCCTGATCATGCATTAGCCAAAAAAAAGAAAATCAAACTTGAAGATATCATTAATGAACGTTTTCTAGTGCGCGAAGTCGGCTCGGGAACGCGACTGGTGTTTGATCGACTGCTGGTTGAGAAAGGCCTGAAGCTCGAACCCTATATGGAACTGGGCAGCAGTGAAGCAATCAAGCAGGGCGTCATGGCCGGGCTGGGTCTGGCTATGCTGTCATTACACAGCCTGCAACTGGAACTGGCGGCAAATAAACTGGTGATACTGGATGTAGAAGGTTTTCCGGTTAAGCGCCGCTGGTTCGCCGTGCATTTAAAAGGCAGGCAACTTTCATTGGTGGCGCGTACTTTTCTTGATTTTATACTTGCGGAAAGTTACCGAATTCTGAATTACGATAAAAAATAGTTTTCAATATTTTTTAAAAAACTCAATCAGGCGTATTGTGAGTTTTATTTGACAGTGCATAAGTAACCATATTGGTAATCTCTTTTGGTAAATCAGATGACTCTGATAAGAACTCCTGTTGTATATAACAGAAGTCTGGTATTCCATCTGCCACAAGAATAGGCGTTTGTTTAAAATTCATACCACCGTATTCTCCAGAGTCGATACCAGTATGCTCAGAACTACCGCCAAACTTCCACGTATATGATTTTTCGTCTCGCGTTTTATCATAACAGAGTTGAAAACCGATTAATTTATTGTCATCGCTATACCAGACAACCAGGTCCTGGTTCCTGGATGAGAACCACCGTCGTTTGTACTCACCTTTGACCTGATGAGTATATTTAATCTCTCTAAGCACGTTCTTATTACCTAACGTT
>JAOUNI010000015.1 GCA_029881035.1 Gammaproteobacteria bacterium
TGCGATTGATGAGTATCAGGAGCAGTTGAAGCGTAAAGAATATCTGGATGAGCAGCATAAGGACGTTGTTTCTGCGCTGGAGATTCTGGAAGAAGCGATTGGTAAAATTGATCGCGAGACGCGTACTCGCTTCAAGGATACGTACGATCACGTTAACAGCCGACTGAAAGAAATGTTCCCGCGTCTGTTTGGTGGTGGTATCGCCTATCTTGAATTGACCGGTGATGATTTGTTGAGTACGGGCGTGACTGTAATGGCCAAGCCGCCCGGCAAACGTATTTCGAACATCCATCTGATGTCAGGTGGTGAAAAAGCACTGACTGCGGTGGCGCTGGTGTTTGCAATTTTTGAACTCAATCCTGCACCTTTCTGTATGCTCGATGAGGTGGATGCACCACTGGATGAGGCGAACGTAGGACGCTTTAGTCAGTTAGTGAAAGAAATGTCTGATCAGATACAGTTCATTTATATCACGCATAACAAGACGACCATGGAGATCTCTGAGCATCTCAGTGGTGTGACCATGCGTGAAGCCGGTGTGTCTCGATTAGTTTCTGTTGATGTTGCCGAAGCGGCGACAATGGCTGCTGTTTAATTTAATTGATTTTAATTAGAGATCGATAATGGAAAACCTGCGCTGGATATTACTTGCCGCTGGAATCTTTTTTATTCTCGCCATTTACTTTGTGGGTCGTCAGCGGCGACGTAACAATAGCTCTGATCTATTTGATGCCAAAGAAGACATTCCTGAATTTTCTGCACGCGACTGGGACGAGCTGGAAGAGGGTGTCGGCAAGGTGCGTATCGTTGCACGCGAGCGCATCGAGGATGATTTTTCAGACGATCTTTCTGCTGAACCGCTGCCAGAGCGTAATGAGCCATTTGTCATGGCTGATGAACAGGAGTCAGCGCAGAGTCGCAGTCGGGAGTACATACGCAAACCTGATCTGACCCCGAGTGGTGACCTGTTTGAAGAACTGGATGAAGTTGAGTCACCTCCAGTAGAAGAACCGCCCGCTGAAACTCAAGACAGGGCACCGCGTCAGCAGAAAAGCTCGAATGTCGATATTATCGTTTTATATATTCTGGCTAAACCCAATAAATTCTTAACCGGTGAAAAAATAAACAGTGTTGCCCAGGCCAATGGTTTTGAATTCGGCCGGATGAATATTTTTCATCGCCTGGATGAAAAAGGTCAGGCTATTTTTAGTCTGGCCAATATGATGGAGCCGGGCAATTTCGATCCTGATACCATTCACAGTATGAAAACTTCTGGCTTAACGGTGTTTATGCAGCTGTCTAATTTGACACACCCCGCCGATGACTTTGATGAGATGCTGCGTAGCGCTTATTACATGTCAGAAATGCTGGATGCACGTCTCTGCAACCAGGAGCGCCAGCCCATTACTCAGGCAGATGCCGAGTATTATCGAAAGCTGATTGCAGAAAAAGAAAACGCTTAGCGTTAATTTTTATATTATCCAGCGTGGCTAAAGATAACATCCAGCACAAGATTGATGATTTGCGACAGCAGTTGCGGCGTCATTCTTATTTGTATTACGTACTGGATGATCCCGAGATTTCCGATAGCGAGTACGATCGTCTTTATCGCGAACTGGAACAGCTGGAAAAAGAACATCCCGAGCTGATTACGTCAGATTCACCGACCCAACGTGTGGGCGCAACGCCACTGAAATCTTTTTCACAGGTCCAGCACCTCATGCCTATGTTGTCGCTGGACAACGTGTTTTCGGAAAATGAACTGCAGGCTTTTTATAAGCGTATTCAGGATCGCCTGGGTACGGATAATACTGTCGAGTTTGCCGTTGAGCCCAAGTTGGACGGGCTGGCGGTCAGTATTGTTTACGAGAATGGCGAGCTGGTACGCGCAGCGACGCGCGGTGATGGCACCACCGGCGAAGACATCACGCAAAATATCAGGACGCTGCATTCGGTGCCATTGCGTTTGCTGGGCGATGATTTTCCAGATGTGCTCGAAGTTCGCGGTGAAGTTTTTATGCCAAAAGCAGGTTTTGATGAATTAAATCGACTGGCACGTGAAAAAGGTGAAAAAACTTTTGTTAATCCTCGCAACGCGGCGGCAGGTTCACTGCGTCAGCTTGATCCTGGAATCACCGCGAAACGGCCGCTAGCGATGTACTGTTATGGCGCAGGCATTGTCGAAGGTTATGATCTGCCCGGTAAGCACAGTGAAATTTTGCAGCAGATTAAACGCTGGGGTTTTCCTGTTTGCAGTGAATCAAAGGTAGTTGAAGGTGTTCAGGGCTGCGTCGAATTTTATGAAACACTATTAAACAATAGAGACCGGCTTGCTTACGATATAGATGGTGTTGTTTATAAGGTTAACCAGATAGCGCTGCAAAATAAATTAGGTTTTGTGGCGCGTGCACCACGCTGGGCGATTGCGCATAAATTTCCTGCGCAGGAAGAAATAACTACTATTCTGGATGTTGATTTTCAGGTGGGGCGTACCGGTGCACTAACACCGGTGGCGCGACTGGAGCCGGTTTTTGTCGGCGGCGTGACGGTGAGCAATGCCACGCTGCACAATATGGATGAAGTCAGGCGAAAAGATATTCATATTGGCGACAAGGTAATTGTACGCCGTGCTGGTGATGTTATTCCTGAAGTTGCCAGAGTTGTCATGAGTTTACGCTCTAGTGATGTCAGGCAAATACATTTACCAAAACAATGTCCAGTTTGTGGTTCAGATGTTGAACAAACGGAAGGTGAAGCCGTAGCACGTTGTAGTGGTGGTCTGTTTTGTAAGGCTCAACGTACCGAAGCGATAAAACATTATGCTTCACGCAAAGCTATGGATATTGATGGACTGGGTGATAAGCTGGTTGAGCAACTGGTTGAGGCGGGTTTGATTAATACGGTGGCTGATCTTTACCGATTGAATGTTGGTGAGGTAGCAGCGCTTGAGCGTATGGGTGAAAAGTCCGCCAGCAATTTGATTGAAGCTATTACTGTTAGCCTGCAGCCGACATTGGCAAGATTTATTTATGCTCTGGGTATTCGTGAAGTCGGTGAAACTACTGCATTAAATTTAGCAAACGCATTTGAATCGTTGGATGCGCTAATTAAATCAGATGAAGAGTCTTTGCAACAGGTGCCTGATGTAGGTCCTGTAGTTGCACAACACGTAGTAAAGTTCTTTTCTCAACAACATAATGTTGATGTTATAAAACAGCTTTTGGATGCGGGTATCAGGTTTAAACAACGTGCTGTATCTGCAGTTGTGAATGAGCAGTTAAATGGTAAAACTTTTGTTATTACAGGTACGTTGCACTCGATGACGCGGGATCAGGCAAAAGATAAAATTCAGGCAGCTGGTGCAAAAGTATCCAGCAGTATTTCTGCTAAAACAGATTATTTGCTGGCTGGTGAGAAAGCCGGTTCGAAATTAAGTAAAGCTGAACAGCTTGGTGTGAAAGTGATTAATGAGCAGCAACTGGAAGTGCTTTTACAATAATATTATATGGCTTCGAGGAAAGCGGTTTTTTTGGGATACTGGTTTAAGTATGCTTCCAGTCCCGGAAATGTTTTTGTGCCATAATTTTCTGGCGGTCTTCGGCGCAGTAATTTGAAGTCGCCCGCATCAAGAATTACAACAAGACGATCTTGATTATTCTGTAAATCCTGAATATAACTATATTTCCCTTCGAAGTGGTTGTCTTCGTATTGGTAAACTTTGTTAAAAATGTTGTTAAGGCGGTTTTTAACTTCACACTCAAAAAATTCCGGTGTTTTTCTTAGCAGCTCTTCAGCAGATCCATAAATTATATGTTCCTTACCGTTTTTATCGACCTGTATGGCGATGCCCGCCAAAACAAATTCAATATAAAGTCGTTCATAACACTTTTCCAGATAACAACGATCTGACATCTGGGCAATTAAATCGGCTGTACCGAGCATATGCCCGACCAGATGTGTTTGTTGGTCGGGTAATTTTATTTGAGTTGGAGCGACCTCCATACCTGTGTAGTGAACCATATTGGCAGAATATTGAGCCAGTTCACTTCTATTTATTTTATGGAAATAGCGTTGCAGGTATTCGGCGCTTCGGCTCACGTGTGTCAGTGTGTATTCAGCACCATTGTGGTGTTTGTGATCATGTTTATGACGTATATATCCTGAATCATGGTACAGGGCTGTGATGATGCCGAGAATGGCTCGGTCTGCACCGATACGTTTTTCTTTTGTGACACTACGATCGTGGCCATTGATTAAACGACTCAGGGCTAACGTCATATCTAAGGTATGTTGTTTGTCATGGTATAACGCGTCACAGGGCAGGTAATCAGGATGTTCACCCTCAAACAGCTGATGGCAATCTTCAAAGGCTTTTTGTAATAGCTGGGTATTGAACCCGGGGTATACGTCATCCAGTATTTCAAGTACGGCCTGTTGTACCTGTTGGCAATCCGAGACATTAACGCTGTTGCTAATATCGTATTGTGATCGTCTGTTATTCATATTTCGGTGTTTTTAT
The DNA here is from genome assembly GCA_029881035.1 of Gammaproteobacteria bacterium. Taxonomy (GTDB): domain Bacteria; phylum Pseudomonadota; class Gammaproteobacteria; order SZUA-229; family SZUA-229; genus LH-M37. Next base: position 4,520 of record JAOUNI010000015.1, read on the forward strand.
AATTGTAATAAGCCTGTTATAGCCGAAATATTGAATTTTTTATTAATGCTTAATGAATTCAAACAATGTGATTCTGTTTGTAACCGAGGCCATAGTTTATTTACTGGTGTGGGTGAAGGATCCATCCCAGTCTTCGGGGGGTGGGGTTTCACGGTATTCCATGATTCTGTCGAGGTAAATCTGGTAAATTTTACGTTTTTTGTCGAGGGAGCTGAGGGCAAAGAACTCTCGTTCAGCCTCATCCCAATGTTTTGAACGATAAAATTTCAGAGCGTAGTTGTATCGTTTCAGGTCCTGACGAGTCGATTTATCAACTTCTTCTAGTAGGCCAAGAGGTTCATAGATGGCGATTGGTTTATCTTTGCCTTTGACTTTAACGAGATCGAGTTCGCGGTATTCATATTCAGGTACTTCGTATCTGGTAGCTTCCCCGACGATGATATCAACACCATAAACTTTGGTCAGGCCTTCAAGACGAGAACCAAGATTCACCGCATCGCCCAGAACGGTGTAATCAACCCGGAACTCTGAGCCTTTATTACCAACATTCATATTGCCGGTGTTGACGCCAACACCGATCTTAATTTCCGGCCAGCCGCGCGCGGCAAACTCCTGCCTAAGGCTGTCCATGCGTTTGGTCATCAGCATTGCCGCCGTTAATGCATGTAGCGCATGTTGCGGATCGTTCAGGGGAGCGCCCCAGAAAGCCATGACTGCATCGCCCATGTATTTGTCGATGGTGCCGCGTTGCTGCTGGATGATTTCTGTAATCGGCGTCAAAAAGCCGTTGATCAGTTCGGTGAGCTGTTTTGGTTCCATGTTTTCTGAGATGGTGGTGAAGCCACGCACGTCGGAGAATAAAACTGACATGTTCTTGATTTCACCATCCAGGTTAATTTCTTCCATGTTTTTACTCAGTTCATTGACCAGATCCGGTGACACGTATTGTCCAAACAGGTGAGTCAGCTGGCGTTTGCCCCGCGATTCGATGAAGAAGCCATAAATCATTTGCAGTGTGAACAATACAACGGTGAGTAGTACCGGTGTGGCGATGGGTAATACCATCTGATATTGGGTCCAGGCAAAGAGATTACTAGCGATCAATAAGCCGGTGATGGAGAGTGAAACAATAACGCCCCAGGTTGCTGATAGCCATGGCAACATAAAAGTGAGCAACAGGCCTAATATGACGAGTAACAGGAATTCGAAACCTTTGGTGTAGCCCGGTTTATGCATGACTCGTTGGTCGAGGATGCCCTGAATGATATTGGCGTGAATCTCAACACCGGGATAGGCCGCTTCCAGCGGCGTGGTTCGTAAATCGAGCAGGCCAGGAGCGGATGTACCAAAAAGCGCAATTTTGCCCTTGAGTTTGTCTATGTCGACAGCTTTGTTGAGTACATCAGAAGCTGATATGTATTCAAAACTCTTTTGTCTGCCTATATAGGGGACCAGTATATTGCCTTTTTCATCAACTGGAATATGCAGGTCACCAATTTTGACCCATTCGAGAAACAGCTCATTAGGATCTTCGGTATTGCGCTCAACAATCAGCTCAATTTGAGGTGAGCCAATGGCGGTACGTGCCAGTGCCATGGCCAGTGACTCGTGCAGCTGACCATTGTACTCCTGCAGTAGTGGTACGCGCCGGAAGACACCATCATCATCCAGCGCTGGATTATCAAAGAAGCCACCGCTGTGGGCGCTGTCCTGTAAAATTTTGAGGTTGGAGGTGTAGCCCGAGGGAGAGAAAAAAGGGATACGTCCTTTCATGTCGTCGCCGAGGTGTGCCACCGGCTCTGGCAGGTCACCCTTGAGTGAGGTGTTATCATTGTTGAGGAAGACTACACCCATGATGGTTTTTCGGTTAGTCAGGCTTTTGGCAAACATCTCATCACGATGCAGGGATTTTCTGACTTTTTGGTACTCTTGCTGGAAGTCATTGTTGTGTTGGAGAGCGCCTTTTGACATTTGTTCCAGTAGTTTGCCGCCTTCATCGAGATCTTCTTCGGCAAAGACAATATCGAAACCGATTTCTTTGATTTTGTAATAATCAAACAGACTGTCATTAATATTAGCCATGACATCTCGATTCCAGGGCCAGCGGCCAATTTCACCGAGACTCTTTTCGTCAATATCAATAATGACAACCTGATTGTCCTTTTTCCTGGGTAAAGTGAATTTGAGGCGCGCATCATAAGCAAGATTTTCAATGACGGTCAGGGCTGTGAGAGGGTATTTGTCACTGACATGTAGTAAAAACATCAGTGTCAGGGCAAGGCCCAGAGCATATCGTATATAACGTTGAATCTCTTGCATGTTTCTTCCTGAATGCGCGTCCTGCGCTATTTTTATTATGGATAGAAGGAAAATAGCAAAGTTAAGCTATGAAAGCTATAACTCGGGCATCACCTGTTGAAATTATGTATTATTCGCGTTGAGATTGAAGAGGGTAGATGAGTGAGTAAAAAGAATATTTTATTGGGTGTGAACATTGATCATGTGGCGACATTGCGACAGGCACGGGGCACACGTTATCCGGATCCGGTGCATGCTGCTTTGCAGATCGAGCAGGCCGGTGCGGATAGTATTACCCTGCATTTGCGTGAAGATCGCCGTCATATTCAGGATAGGGATGTTTATGATCTTAAAGCACGCATGTTGACACGCATGAATCTCGAAATGGCGATTACTGATGAGATGATCAGGATTGCCGAGGATGTAAAACCGGAAGATTGTTGCCTGGTGCCTGAAAGCAGGCAAGAGTTAACCACGGAAGGCGGTCTGGATGTGGTTTCACACGCTTCTTCCGTTCGCGATGCCTGCGTACGACTGGGCGAGGCTGGCATCAAGGTGTCGTTATTTATTGATGCCGATATGAAACAAATTGATGCCGCTAAGGAGGTCGGTGCGCCGGTGATTGAAATTCACACCGGGCATTACGCTGACGCAACAACACGCGAACAAGCTGAGCAAATATTCACGCAGATTAAAAAATCTGCAATTTATGCAAATAATATCGGATTGCAAGTAAATGCCGGCCATGGCTTAAATTTACAAAATCTCAGGGCCATTGCCGAGCTTGAAGTTATTTGCGAGTTAAATATTGGTCATGCACTTATTGCAGACGCTGTATTTATGGGGCTGGATCAGTCGGTGAAAAGATATAAACAGATGATGTATGAGGCTCGTGCATGATTGTTGGCACCGGCCTGGATATTGTTGAGATCAATCGTATTCAGTTGATTCATGATCAACATGGGCTGAAATTTGCACAGCGGATTCTGTGTGAAAGTGAAATGAATGAGTATCGGGAAAGTAATCACCCGGTACGATTTTTGGCTAAGCGTTTTGCCGCCAAGGAGGCTGCTGCTAAAGCTCTGGGTACGGGGTTTGCGGCGGGTATCGGCATGAAAATGATATGCATAGGACACGATGCATCAGGCCGGCCATTGATCGAGCTGTCGCAGGCAGCGAAGAATCGTGCTGATGAATTAGGGGTGGCGGCATCCTGGCTTAGTATTTCAGATGAAAAACACTATGCCACGGCATTTGTGGTGATGGAACGGTTGAATTAGTTTTTTTGATTCCTGAAATTAAATCATAAGCTCAGAATGATCTGCATTGAGCAATTTTTCAATTTCATCTATAAGTAGATGAGTGTCCGTTAAGTAATTTTCTGAAATACCATTATTGATATCTAATTCCAGTTGTTCGGCAGCATTCCTCAATGCCGGGGTTCCGCAACAACGCGTGGCACCATGCAGTTTATGTGTTTGTTGTCTAAGACGTTCGATATTATTATCGGAGAAAGCTTCATTAATAATCTTCATATGTTCAGGTAGTTCATTTAGCAGCATACTGGTCAATTCATTAGCAAGATTAATGTTACCAGCTGCTAGTTCGACGGCCTCAGATTTTGAAAATTTTTCTATTTTATGCTGAATGGGTTTAATTTTATTCTGCTGGTGTGTGTTATTTAATAACCATTGATCAATGGTATTTTGAATGCAGGTTTCATTGAATGGCTTAATCAAAATATCATTTATTCCGCATTGTTCGATACGGTTAGATTCTTTTGTTGCCATAGCGTTAGCTGTTAGAGCAATGATCACAGTATTGTCATTTTTCTTGTTTGTGCGTATCAATCTGGAGCTTTCATAGCCATCCATATCAGGCATTTGTAGATCCATGAATATCATGTCGAAGTCCTGTTTATTCGATAGATCAATGCCCTGATGACCACTTGATGCAGTAGTAACATGAGCACCATTTTTTTTCAGAATGATTTCAGCGAGTTTTAGATTAATATCATTATCATCAACGACAAGAATATTCAGGCCCGACCAGTCAAAAGTATTTTTTTGAATTGGTTGCATTGAATTTATTGGTGTTATGTCATGATTAATAAGATTTAATACTGACTGCCGTATAAAATCATGTTTTGCCGAATGAAAAATTGCATCATTAAATCCGAAATTTTTAATGTTATTAAGTTCTTTGTGAGAACGAGTGCTCGCAATGGCAAGCAAGGGAATATTTAGACTGTGTTTGGGAGTGAGTGATTTTATTTTGTCATCATACATACATGATTTACTTAGGTTAACAATAATCAAATCATAGCCCGATAATTCGTCGGGAACTTGAGGGTATATATTGACTATGCAACCCCACGAATCAAGCATGGTCTGGATTGCCAGGCTACAGGTTTCAAGTGGGTCAATAAGGCATATATGTTTGCCGAGTAGAGAATGGTCGAGGTTGTTCTCCTGTTGTTTGCATTTGGCCAGGATGCTCAGTGTAAAAGTTGAGCCCTTGTTGTATTGGCTTTCGAAATTGATGTCGCCATTCAAAAGTAGAGCAAGTTTTTTTGAAATAACCAGGCCAAGACCAGTGCCGCCAAATTTTCGCTCTATAGACTTATCCGCTTGAGTGAAAGCTTTAAATAGTCGTTCCTGATGTGCTGAGTTCATGCCAATACCAGTATCAACGACTGAGAATTTTAGTTTTGAGAATGAGTCGGTTTCAGGTTCAGCGCTTATATGTAATGATACAAAACCTTTTTCCGTAAATTTAATGGCATTGCCAATAAGATTAATGAGTATTTGTCTAACACGGGCTGAGTCCGTATTAATGAGGCGTGGAGTGGTGGCGTCGATATAATAGAAAAGATCAATGTCTTTTTCGTAAGCAACAGGAATTAGTAAATCAATAACTTCTTCAGCAATATCAATAATATTAAATTCTGTGAAATTAACCTCCAGTTTTCCTGATTCGATTTTTGATAGATCAAGAACCCCATCAATAATATTAAGTAGATTATTGGCTGATTTTTTAATAATTTCAGAATAATCACGTTGCTGGTGCTCAAGATTAGTGCTCTCTAGTAATTCGGAGAAGCCAAGAATACCTCCTAGAGGAGTTCTGAGTTCGTGGCTCATATTGGCTAAGAATTCAGTTTTAGCTTTACTAGCCTGTAAAGCATTAGAACGTGCAATATCCAGTTCTACATTTCTGATCTCAAGTTCTTCCATAGTCTCCTGAAGCTCTTTAGTAGACTCTTCAATTTTTGCTTCAAGATCCTCACGAGAATTTTGCAGCTCTTCTGCCATGATGTTGACACATGATTCGAGTGTGCCAAGGTCGCCTGATGCCTGGTGATTAATTCGTGTATTATAATTACCGGATGATATTTTCTTCACAGCATTAGTAAGAATTTTCACGGGTTTAGATATTTGTTTGCTCAGCCTTAAAGCAAGAAACATGCTGATGGATAAAATAAAGAGTGTTATCAGACTGCTTTTTGCTATGGTTTTTAATTTTATTGCATTGATATTTGTTGAAGTGAGCGTGATTTCGATGTAGCCAATAATTTCTTCATGTTTATTTGGGTTGTTGTCATTGCTATCTAGCGGTTCAATATCTAATGTTTGAGTTCTGATGGGTTCTTTGAATGTCGTCAGTTCTTCAGAGGCGAGTTGATGCCAAATAGACTTTTTCATTCGAGACGTATCGTTATCAGTTACTGATATAAGGGGATTATCATCTGCATCGGTTATTTTTATAGTTACTATATCTTCATCGGACAGTGTGTATTTTAAAATAGCATCAAGGCTTCTAAGATTGCCGGAGAAGACGCCATATTCTGAGGCGGGCGCTAACTGCCGGGCAATAATATTGCCATGGCGGACTTGTGAATCTGAAATAAAATCGAGCTGTGACAGTGTAAAATAACTAGTCAAGATAATAGCTACAACCAAAATTGGTAGTAGTGCTAATGCGATAATATGCTGTCTAATGCCCCAGTTATTCATTGTTTTTATGGTTCATTTTTTCTATTAGCGCCTTCCTGTCTGGTGTGATGATTCCTAATGATTTGGCAACGTCCTTGTTAATGGATATATCAAAATATGCTGGAAATAAATGACGTGTCTCTATATGTCCATTGTTGTAGTGTTTTATGATGATGTCTGCAATTTGTTTACCTAGTTGTTCTGTTGAGGTATGTATGGCAGCTAAGGCTCCCGCACGAACAAAACTTTCTGAAAAACCAATAACAGGAACTTTGTGCCTATAGGTAGTGAGTAGAATGCCTTTAATGGTTCTAGCGTTGTACACGTCTGAGTCGGGCAATGCCAGCAGAATGTCACTGTTTAATAAAGAAGTATTGAGTGCGTCGATGATGCTGACGTACTGACTGAGTAATATGGTTCTGAGTGCTAGATTGTATTGTGCGGCACACGATTCTAGTTTTTTTATTAATGCGGTGTTTTGATTGGACAAAAGTACGCTAACATTTTTCCATTTACTGTTTAATGATCGTGTCAGTTCAAATTGTTGACAGGCATGTTGAGTCATCGATAGATGTATGGTGTTTTTTTGATCCTGGTCTTTGTCGGGATCAATCTGTGTATATACACTCAGTCGTGGTGCTGATAGATTTTCCTGATTAACTAGCATAGATGCTTTATCACCTATACTGATAATTAGCTCGTTGCTTGTGTCGGGAACCGGTTGTTGATCGATATCAATTGTCGTAGCCTGAATTTCAGATTCTTTAAGATGTATAAGAATGCTTTGTACGAGCGATTGCTGGTAATGGCTAGTGGCAGAGCTGATGATGACGGGTTGTTGCGCTGCAAAGGTGTATATATTTGTGGAAAGAAGACAGGTAAATAAAATCCATCGACGGATATGTGCAGTCGTTTTTTTGATAACCTTTATGAGTAAAATCTGTTCCATGTGTTAATTGAACATCCTGTTTTTTTAATTAAATACCTATTTATATAAGACTGAGTATTCTATGTATCCGGTTAGATTGTGCTCAATAAGCGGACCATTTTCGGCTCTCTGATGATAATTATTGTATTCGTTTAACAGATTTTTGACTATTATGGCGAGTTCTGATGTGCTGCTGGCAGTTCTGATTGATCTTGAAAAGCGGGCATCCATGGTTCTATAACTGCTTGAAATGTCGCTTCCCGGAACATCCAGCCACTGCATTTCATCAACGTAATGGTATTCCAGGCTGCCACTGTAGTGTTCATTAAATTTCTTTATCGCCATGACAGATGTTGTCCATTCGGGTGCTGATCTCTCGTATTCTTCTCCCAGATTACTGTTGTTACTGTTTTTAATTTCAAGATAACTGACGTTGCCGATAATACGTGTTGATGAGTCGGGATTTAGATCAAGCTCCAGTTCGGCCCCATGCACCTCTGTATTGATAAGATTTTTATGTATATACGCGGAGGCTCCAAAAAAATTATCCCACGCAACATCGGTATTGTCTGTATGAATTAGACCTTCCAGTTTATCGTGGAAAATGCGGACATTGAATAATAATTGGTCATTCATAAGCTGCCCGAAATAACCTATTTCCCAGCTGACGATGGTTTCATTATTGATTTCGTCGTTAGGAACCAGCTGCTGGTCAATGAGCGTTACTCCTGTTGGAGCACCGCCACTAGTGAGGTCGTGTTTGAAAACAGTGTTGCCAAATTCCTCACTGATGAACGGCGAGCGTATCGCACGTGATACGGAAAATCTGAAACTATGTTTATCGTTCAGTTTGTGAATCAGAGAAATTCTGGGTGATAAATCTCCATCCAGTGATTTGTTGTCTTCATAGGAGGCGCCAAAATTGAGTAGATTGTTTGGATTGATCTGCCATTCGGCATTACCAAACAGCTGATAGGTTTCCCTTCTTATGGTGTTCTGATCAGTGAGCCAGTAGGGTGAGCTAGCGATATCCTGCTGCATGCTGGCACCCCAGATCAATCTTAAGCTGTCGGTAGTTTGATTGAAGTGGGTGAATTCAATATTGTGTCGCTCAGACTTCAGACTAAAGTCCAAAAATAATTGAAAATCGTCTACAGGTTGTGGGGTCAGTCCGAGTAAATCGACCAGATACCCGGGAAAGGGTTTTGATATCGATGGATCTACTTTATCCAGAAGATTATAGTAATACTGTAAAATGTAAGAGTTCTTATTATCCAGTGTTTTTTCTAGTTTGAAAAATTGATGTAAATTTGTAGTTTCACTTTCTCGTAAGGGCTTAATACCAAGGTTTGCAAAAGACTCATTAATTTCCAGTTTAGTTTTACCATAACCACCCTGATAGCTCAGCGTACTGTTATTGTCGATTTGATAGTCGATACGGTAGTCGATAGCTCCGGTGCTGATGTCATCGTGGTTATCCACTTCTTCATCAGAATGTTGAAAAACGCCTATATTTTTTTTTGCATTCAGACCATTATCATTTTGAGTTGATAGGGTTACCCGGTAATCCATGTCATCGCTATTGTCGCCATAACGATAGAGTAAGTCGGCAATGTCGTGGTTGCCGGCTCTGAGTTTGGTAAAGTGGCCGGGATCTTCAGAAGCATGTCGAGTGATGATATTGATCACGGCCAGAAATGAATTGGAGCCATAGGTGGATGAGTTGGGACCACGAGAGACTTCGATACGTTCAATGTCTTCGACATTGATCGGTAGCATATTCCAGTTGACACCACCTAATAAAGGTTCGTAAATTGAGCGTCCATCAATCAATACCTGCATCTGTTTTGAATACTGATCGGTATGTCCGTGGTAAGTGACCACCAGCCTGGATTCTTCTCCCCACTCATTGACGCTGTTGCCGACGACGATGCCGGGCACCAGCCTGAGCACTTCAGGAATGGTTCTGGCGCCGCTGGCTTCGATGATTTGTCTGTCGATGCTGGTAACGGCCATCGGTGTTTCTGATATGGGCTGTTCCAGACGGCTGGCAGAGAGCACCACCGGCATTTCAAAGAACAGGTCGTCCTCGGCGGCCTTCAGTGGCGCGGAGAGTGTTATGGCTATTACAGAGGCAATGGCGGGTGAGTATATATAGTTTTTTTTGTTGTCAGAGCGCAGTTTGTAGAAACTCATTATTATTATCATGGGTGGCAACAGATGGCTTGTAATATATACTCTCGACCCTGAGTAGTAAATCATTATGCCACGGTGATTTTAGTGGTGTGGCTTCAAAAAATGGGTAAATTCAATGTACAAAACACTGGCTGATTATATTGGTCATACCCCGCTAGTTCGTTTGCAACGATTACCGGGAGAAACAACAAATACTCTGCTGGTTAAGCTGGAAGGTAATAATCCCGCCGGTTCGGTGAAGGATAGGCCTGCTTTCAATATGATTCTTCAGGCTGAGAAGCGAGGCGATATTCATCCCGGGGACACCCTGATCGAAGCCACCAGCGGCAATACCGGTATCGCGTTGGCAATGGCGGCAGCAATCAAAGGTTACCGCATGGTGTTGATCATGCCGGATAATATGAGCGAGGAGCGGCGCGCGGCCATGAAAGCTTACGGTGCCGAGCTGATTCTGGTGACAAAAGAACAAAGTATGGAAGGTGCACGTGATCTGGCGTTGCAAATGCAGGCAGAAGGCAAAGGTAAGGTGCTGGATCAGTTCAATAATGTCGATAACCCGAATGCTCACTACATTAGTACCGGCCCCGAGATCTGGCAACAAACGGATGGTAAGGTGACGCATTTTGTCAGCGCCATGGGTACTACAGGTACCATTATGGGGGTGTCTCATTTTCTCAAGGAAAAGAACACAAATGTTCAGATTGTCGGTGTGCAACCCGAAGAGGGTGCGAGTATCCCTGGAATCCGACGCTGGCCTGAAGCTTATTTACCCGGTATTTTTGAAGCTAGTCGCGTTGATAGATTGCTGGATATTGGCCAACAGGCCGCTGAGCAGACTACACGTGATTTAGCTGCCAAAGAAGGTATCTTTTGCGGCATTTCATCAGGTGGCGCGGTGGCGGCCATGTTGCAGTTGAGCAAAGAGCTGGAGAATGCGGTGATTGTTTCGATTATTTGCGATCGTGGTGACCGTTATATGTCTACTGGTGTTTTTCCTGCCTGATTATTTTTTTGAGTTAATACTATGTCCGATAAACGCCATCGGCGACGGCGTAAACAACGTCTGCCAGAAGAGACTATCCAGGTCGAAATTGAGTCATTGTCCGCGGAAGGTCGCGGTATTGCGCATGTCGATGGCCGCATCGTTTTTATCGAGCAGGCATTGCCGGGCGAAACCGTTGCCTTCAAATATACCAAGTTGAGCAAGAATATTGCCGAGGGCCGGGCGGTTGAAATATTGCAGGCTTCGACAGATCGAGTGACACCTAAATGTACCGCTTTTGCGATGTGTGGTGGCTGCTCCCTGCAACATATGGATACCACAGCACAGCTTGCATTAAAGCAAAAAACTTTTGAAGATCATCTGCAGCACATTGGTAAAGTGACTGTAGAAAATTTGTTACCGCCACTGACTGGGCCATTATGGAGTTATCGTCACAAAGCACGTCTTGGTGTTCGTTATGTGCGGAAAAGAGACCAGATCATGATTGGTTTTCGAGAAAGCAATTCTGCATTTATTACTGATACTGAACAATGTGAAATTTTGCATGCCAGTGTTGGCTTTCTTCTTACTGAACTGTCTGAATATATGATGCGCATGGAACAAAAGGAGAATATTCCCCAAATCGAGGTGGCCGTCGGGGATAATCAAACTGTACTGGTTTTCAGGCATCTTGAGTCGTTGCCGGAGAGTGACAGAGAAATTCTACGTGAACTCGGAATTAAACATAATCTGGTAATTTATTTGCAGGCGGGTTCACCGGATGATCTGGAAGCGCTGTATCCTCAGGAACCTGAAATGCTTTACTATGAATTACCTAAACATGATGTGCGTATAGAATTTCAACCTTCTGACTTTACCCAGATTAATCCTGAAATAAATCGTAGTATGCTAGATCGTGCTATCGATTTTTTACAGTTGAATAAGAATGATCAGGTGCTGGACCTGTTTTGTGGGCTGGGTAATTTTTCTTTACCTATGGCGCGAAAATGTGCGCAACTGACTGCGGTAGAAGGTTCGCAGGTGATGGTGAAAAAAGCACGCGATAATGCAGCTAAAAACAATATTAATAATGTCGAATTTTTCATGGCGGACCTGTACAGCGATGAAATTGCATCAGCGCCCTGGCTAAAACAAAAATACAACAAAATACTACTCGATCCGCCGCGCTCGGGTGCCGATGCGGTACTCAGGTATCTCGATAAAATGGGGGCGGAACGTATTGTTTATGTTTCCTGTCATCCAGCGACACTGGCCCGTGATGCAGGTGTTCTGGTTAATGAATTGGGTTACAGACTCATTGATGCAGGTATCATGGATATGTTTCCGCATACCAAACATGTCGAGTCTATTGCTGTTTTTGTTAAATAAGATGGTTTGAGTAAAGCGAGTGTAGTATCAGAACAACGAAGATACGCATGTTGAAAAAAATTCAACATGCGTAGTTTTTCACTCGATATAAAATCCCATTTTCACACCTGCAACTTCAATGATATCGCTATCTTTCAAAGGTTGCGCCTGAGTGCTGACTTCCTGGTCATTAACAAGGGGACGTTTTTCATAAGAGCCCGCATCGACGACGATGAGGAAGAATCCCAGAGGACGTTGTGTAATGGCGGCAACCTGCACACCGGGTTTGCCCAGAGTGGTCAGGATTTTTGTGATCTTCATTCGTTTGCCACTATTAGCACCACTCAATAGCTCTAAATAAGCTTCTTCCTGGCTACTTGCGCCTGCGGCGCCTGCAGAAGCCAGATCAGCGGCAATTTTTCCAATTGACTGGTTTAATTTTTTACTGGTTTCGCTTGAAACCGGCTGGTCATTCGCATCCGGGCGGATAATCATGGTTTTTTCGAATTCACCTTCACCGGCTTCTTCGGCTTCATTGATGTATTCCAGGGCATGTTTGCCGATGACGATTTTTTCGCCATTACGTAAAGCGTGTTTGGTAATACGCTGGCCATTAATCAGGGTGCCGTTGGTACTGTTTAAGTCTTCAATAAAAGAATCGTTGAGAATGGTCAGGATTTTGGCGTGGGTGCCACTGACGGCGAGATTATCGATCTGGATGTCATTGCCCGGTTTTCGTCCAATGGTAATAATTTCCTGATCCAGTTCGTATTCTTTTAGAGGCTTGCCGTCAAAGCTGAGTATTAGTTTTGCCATTTCTGTTCCTTAATGCACAATAATTATTATTATGTCTATGAGAATAAATCAAAAAATCGAGAAAACAAGCTATTTCTGGCAGGAAATGATTTTAAAGGTCTTGCCAGAATCACGGAGATATTATCTTTACCCCCGTGTCGATTCGCTTCTTCTATGAGTTCGGTGGCTGCTTTTTCGAGGTTATCACTGTTTCTTTTGATGGTTTCGTGGATTAAATCATCTTCGATCATGTCGCTCAGGCCATCGGAGCAGAGCAGGTAGATATCATTGATCTGTACGACATCCTCCTGAATATCAATACGCACATTTTCTTCAATACCAATAGCCCGAGTGACCAGATTTTTATTAAGCGAATTTCTGGCTTGCTCGGGTGTGTAAAAACCGCGATCAATTAATTCCTGCATCAGGCTGTGATCACGGGTAACTTGTTCGAGTACACCGTCTCTAATTCGATATAGGCGTGAGTCACCGACGTGCGCTACAGTAAATCGGTTATCGTAAAACAGTAATACAACCACTGTTGTGCCCATGCCTCGATATTGCGCATTTTCGCCAGATGAGTCAAAAACATTGGTATTGGCGAGTGTAATGGCATCGTGAATAGTCATGCTTTCCATGCTGTAACCTGTTTCTTCGTCGGTGCTAGCTTCCTTGATTGATTTGAGTCGGGTGGTAAGAGTGTCGAAGATGGTACTGACAGTAATGGCACTGGCGACTTCACCGCCGCGATGACCACCCATACCGTCAGCCAGTATGGCGAGACCTAATGAAGGCTCAGTATTGATAGCATCTTCGTTGTGATCTCGCACCGAGCCAACGTCAGTTTTCCCTGTAATCTCGATTTTACCTTTTAAGCTCATAGTGATTCTCAGGCCTTTCCTTCAGCAGCCATAATCCTCAGGCATTTACCAATGTCATCTGCCATTTGTTTTCCGGTTTGATAACGTTTTTCAATATCTTTTTGCAATGCACGATTGATAATGACGCTTACACATCGAGGTACACTGGGGTTAATGGATTCAGGGCTAGGGTGCGCTTCATTGGCTATTTTGTACATCAGGGCAGCCATTGAATCACCGACAAAGGGAAGTTGCCCTGTCACCATCTGGAATAACATGACGCCCAGTGAGAACAGGTCGGACTGGCCCTCAACACGTTTACCTGCTAGTTGTTCCGGTGACATATAAGAGGGTGTGCCTAATACCATGCCGGTTTTGGTTTTGCTCGAATCGGTGATGCGCGCGATACCGAAATCAGTAATTTTTAAACTACCTGATTCTGGATCCCACATAATGTTTGCCGGCTTTATATCGCGATGTACAACGTTAAAACTGTGTGCATAACCCAGACCCTCAGCAGCCTGTTGCATTAGTGAAAGCACTTTGGTCAGCGGCAACAGGTTGTCTTTTTTGATATATTTGACGAGGTCAGTACCTTTCAGATATTCCATGGCAATGTAAGCCAGATCGTGTTCATCGCCAGCATCATAGATGGTAACAATATTGGGATGATTGAGGCGGCCAGCTGTTTCAGCTTCTCGGAAAAAGCGTTCTTTTACTTCTTTCAATTCATCTTCTTCAAATTCCTGTGAGAGTGCCATGGTTTTGATAGCAACTACACGTGAAATTTTAGGATCTTTGCCCAGATAAACAGCACCCATAGCGCCTTTACCCAGTTCTCTTTCAATTTGATATCGTCCCAGCATAGGCTTTTCAATACTGCCATCATTCAGTACGAGTGTGCCGCCGGGTGAAGAGCTACCACCGCCGAGCATGACGGTTTCATCCATGGCGGTTGCGCGAGTTGACCGAGTTTTAATATCACGGAAGTTGGCATCATGATCAGCAATATAATTGTAAACAGATTTGGCTTTATTGAATTGGCGTTTTCGTTCATAGTCCAGCGCCAGGTTATACAGGAGTTCCAGTGCTGATTTATCGGCAGGTAGCTTGCGAAATTTTTCGAAAGCCATATCCAGTTGTCCCTGGCCTTGCATAGAAAGGCCCAGCATACGATTACTTTCAGCCGATTCAATATCCAGACGAGCTTTGCCTCGCTCTGTAAGCAAATAGCGTTTAGTTGTTAGCAAGATATGGCCAATGACCAGTAGTAAAGAGGGCGACATTAATTGCACCCACATACCCTGAGTTGTCATCAGCACGTAATGGGTGATAAATAAAATAGTGAACAGGAAAATCGTAATAATAAAACCGGCTGCAGCACCCATTCGTGGTAATAGCAGCATTAGATATAGAGCGACCAGGAAAAGTGCTGCTAATTGCGCATAAGCCGCCCATGAAGGCTCAACAAAAAAATCTTCGTTTAATATGCTTGAAATAGAGTGAGCCAGTGTCAGTACCGGCGACATAGCGGGATCGATAGGGGTAACCATGGTGTTGCCAACGCCAAATGCGGTAGCACCAATGAGTACTATTTTGTCTTTATATTTATTGGCGGGGATTTTCCCCTTAATAACATCATAGAAAGAATCTACTGGGAAAGCGCTGTTATAACCAACATCGGTGTAGAAAAAGGTCTTCATTTGAGATTCTTCATCCGTTTTAATGGTGAGACGGCCCAGTTGAACATCAGAGCTGACCGTTACCTTTATATCATCAATACTAAGATTCAGGCTTTTTGCGGCAAGAATCAGGGCGACAGAAGGGTAAAAGTCGCCATAATAATCGACCACTAATGGTTCACTGCGGATACCACCATCGACATCCAGAACGCTGACCAGTGCGCCAATATTTAGAGCTATTTCGCCTATGGCTGGAATGGGCGGTAAACCATCAATCATAGATAGAGGCTGCCAACCATCCGGATTGCTGGTTGGGTCATCAATAATATTGCTCTCTGGTAACTTGTTACGCTGTACATATTCGGGAAGATTCTGATCAGGACGACCAATAGGTTCGCCTAGAATAAATGGCATGGCTAATACAACGTTTCCTGTTTGTTGCATGCTGGTGGCCAGTGTTTTATCTGCATCCAAAGCGGCTTCAGCTGATGCGATATATTCTTTATAAGCAGCGATTTCTTCGAGCAGCTGATTTTGTAGCGGGGAAGAGGCTACATATTCTTTGATCTTGTCGATAGCAGCCTGACCATTGGCATCACGCTTATTTTTAACCAGAAGGCGTGAGTCATTAATAATCTGGTCAAGATCTTTGATATATTGAGATATGCCGGAAATATGGCCTTCATCAAAGTTCGACTTGAGTTCTCGAATAAATTGTAAACCGGGATCAAGTTGGGGTTCAGTGAAAAAAACTGTTTGTCCAATTGCTTTGGCACCACCTTTGGTGAGTAGCTCCTGCATTTGTGCGTGAATGTTACGTGACCAGGGCCAGCGACCTAGATTGGCAATGCTTTCATCGTCAATAGCAATTACAGCGATTTTGTCGCTGGCAGTGCGGTTTGATGATTGCACACCAAAATCATAAGCATTGCGTTCGATGCTTTGTATGAAATTAGATCGCATGAAGGCAAGGAAAACGATAGTAATTACAAGGCCGACAAACCAGTCGCTTTTCCAAACCCCTTGTTTCATAGTGTCACCCGATTTGTTTTTGTTATTTTTAAACAAACCCATCCCTGCTCATGATAAATCAGATGGTTTTGCTGTCGTCTTTTTATTCTTCCTTATATAGACGAAAAATATCTGATTATCCTGTAATTATTCTGATTGGGCATAACTTATCCTTAATAACCTGTTCTGTTCAAAGACGAAACATGCATTAGTACATATAAGGTTGATTTTTACTTTGTAATAAAATACTGGCCATGGTGGCACCCATGCGTTTGGCTAGCCTATCCAGCAAATCATCGGTGACAGTAAAATTAATAATGTCTTCCTCACCAATCACTTCTCTGGCGACATAACCGGCACTAGCTAGTTCATCGACCAGGCCAATTTCAAGACTTTGCTCGCCGGTCCAGATAAGGCCTGAGAACAGACCTTCAACATCCTGCTTTAAGCGATCACCACGGCCTTTTTTTACCGCACTGATAAATTGCTGGTGAATGCTTTGTAACATGGTTTTCATATGTTGATTGGCTTCTTCATTAACTGGAGCGAAGGGATCGAGCAAGGCCTTGTTTTTACCTGCTGTGAGAGTCCGCCGCTCAACGCCGATTTTTTTCATGGCATCAACAAAACCAAAGTTATCCATACGTACCCCAATAGAACCAACGATGCTAGCTTTGTCAGCGTAGATTTTATCGGCGGCAGCGGCAACGTAATAACCACCAGAAGCACACATGTCACTGATGACTGCATATAATGGTGTCTCAGGATATTTTTCACGCAGGCGAATAATTTCATCATAAATATAGCCTGCTTGTACCGGTGTGCCACCGGGGCTGTTGATACGTAGAATTACACCAGTTGTGTTTTTGTCTTTAAAGGCATCACGTAGAGCCGTTACGATGTTATCTGAGCTGGCTTTTTCGCCTTCAGCAATCAGTCCAGTCAAGTCGACCAGTGCGGTATGTTTGGTAGTTAGCTTGGTTGTTGATATCTCGCTATCGGAGAACATCACCAGTAAAGTGATGAGATAAGCGAAAGTGAGTATTTTGAAAAAGATACTCCAGCGTCGTGCGCGTTTCTGTTCGCGCAAGCTGGATTCAGCTAGTTTTGTGATGAATTTCCTTTCCCAACCTGGATCTTGTTCAGTCATAGTTTTTTATTGCATGTGTGGTTATATGAATTTTAAGGTTGTTATAAAAAACTCGGTAAATCGGCAACCTTGGTTAGACATAATAAAGGCTTGTGTGCCATGAGTCTATCAGCAGTGTGAGCACCGTGCGTGACAGCTACGGCATCAACATTAGCATTTTTTGCCATCATTAAGTCGTGCTCACTATCGCCTATCATCAGGGCATGTGCGGCATTTGTTTGAGTATCTTCGAGAATGCTCAGTAACATTTCAGGATGTGGTTTTGATTGATTCTCACCGGCGCAACGAGTGGTGGTGAAATAATGACTGACTGGATATTCTGTTAGCGAGTGGTCTAGACCAACTCGGCTTTTACCTGTAGCAATTGCCAGGGTAAAGCCTTTATTAAATAATTCATCGAGCATCTCAGTAACACCATCAAATAAAGGTGCTGGTACTTTATTTTCATGTAAATAATGATGACGATAGGTATCGGCGATTTGATTGATTAGTGATTGGGATTTATCTGGATGAAGTCGTTCAATGGCTTCTTTTAAGCCTAAACCGATAACGCTACGAGCCGCTTCTTCAGTGATGTTTTCACCGCACACAATTTGACTCGCTATTTGCAAACTGGTCGTAATTTGCTCAATCGAGTCGATGAGTGTGCCATCCCAGTCAAAGACGATTAATGAATAAGGCTTATTTAGGCTGTTCATGATTCTAGTTTTTTGAGTACACTTTGTAACTCACTGCTCAGCGGTGCTTCGATGACCAGTGCTTTACCTGATGTGGCATGATGGGCAGGTAATTCAATGCGTGAGGCGTGTAAAAATAAACGCTTGAGGCCGAGTTTTTTCATAGCCTGATTCATTTTATTGTCGCCATATTTATTATCACCAATCACGGGGTGTCCGGCATGAACTGCATGTACACGTATTTGATGTGTTCGGCCGGTTTCAATTTTAACTTGCATCAGGCTGTATTGATCATAGATTTTTTGTGTTTCAAAGTGACTGACAGCATGTTGTCCCTGATCGTTGATTTCAACCATGTGTTCGCCACTGCGTAAGGATTTTTTTAGTGATGCGTTAATGGTGTTAACGCCGTGCCACTGTCCCGCGACCAGGGTGAGGTAATATTTCCCGAGATCCGATCTGGATTCGTCACGAAACAGTTCATGCAACCAGGTTAAGGTCGTTCTATTTTTTGCAATCAACAGACAGCCGCTAGTTTCACGATCGAGACGGTGAGCCAGTTCGAGAAATTGTTCGGGATGTTTTTGTTTTAGCGCTTCAATCACGCCGAAGCTAAGACCGCTGCCGCTATGCACGGCAATACCGGATGGCTTGTTGAGCACCAGCAAGTCATCATTTTCAAAAAGCACGGATTCTTCAATCAGCTTGATGACTGAGTCGGGGATGGTGACGCTCAGCTCATCGTTAATACGTGCAGGGGGGATGCGTACTTTGTCATCAAGCTTTAGCTTGTAAAGAGGTTTTTTCCTACCACTATTGACCCGCACCTGACCACTACGCAGAAGCTGGTAAATGTGGCTTCGAGGTACGCCCTTGAGCTGGCTCATCAGGAAATTATCGATACGCTGTCCGGCATGGTCGGCATCGATTTGAACTATTTTGGCGCTTTGACGGTCTGAATTCATGTCGATTTAGTTAATATGGTGGTAAATGTATGGTTTTGAAGCAATTAGTTGCTTTTCAGGTTGACCGTAGAGCCGCATTTTGACAGACTTGGCATCGTTTGTACCAGCGTAAGATTTATTTAAGGATTGTACGGCCATATCAACTTACGATCGGTCGTTAAGGAAAATTCCCAGGCTGTGATAGCGGGATAACGCCACGAAGAGTGTGGCGAGCAGGCCTCATTGGGAGGTCGGCACAATGAATTTACATATTCGCATAGCTGTTCTGGTTGCGGATAGTGTTAATAAGAGAAAAAAATATTTAATGTATACCTCAGCTTTATTTACCGGAATCAATTTCACGTTGCCTGAACTGGCTGTGTTGGGAGCTTTTGTAGCTCTATTCAGCGCGCCATTTGTTCGGGCTTTAAGTTATGTGCGCCTACTAGAAATGGCCGCCATCGGTGAATCTGAGCTGAGATCAACCTCAGGTTTAATGAAAAATGAAAAGAATTTTAATCAATGCGACTCAGAAAGAAGAGATCCGCGTAGCCATGGTCGATGGCCAGCAACTCTACGATCTAGATGTCGAAATAGCTTCACAGGAGCAAAAGAAAGCCAACGTCTACAAAGGTAAAATCACCCGCGTAGAACCCAGTTTAGAAGCCTGTTTCGTCGATTACGGCGCAGAACGGCACGGTTTTCTCTCTTTTAAGGAAATATCACGTAGTTACTTCACCGAGGAAGGCCTTAAGGCGGGTGGTCGCCCGGATATCCGTACCGCCATCGCTGAAGGCACAGAAGTCGTTGTTCAGATTGAAAAAGAAGAACGCGGCAACAAAGGCGCGGCGCTAACCACTTTTATCAGTCTGGCCGGTCGTTTCCTCGTGCTGATGCCGAATAATCCTCGAGCGGGCGGCGTTTCACGTCGTATCGAAGGTGAAGATCGCAGTACCATCCGTGAAGCCATGAGTCAGCTCAACATACCTGATGGTATGGGCATGATCGTTCGCACCGGTGGTATCGGTCGTTCAGTTGAAGAGCTGCAATGGGATCTGGATTACCTGTTACAACTTTGGAGTGCTTTCGAGAGTGCGGCTACCAGCCGTCCTGCGCCTTTCCTGATTTATCAGGAGAGCAATGTCATTATTCGTGCGTTGCGTGATTATTTCAGAAATGACATCAGCGAAGTGCTGATCGATTCGCCGGATGTTTACGAAACCGCCAGGCAGTTCATCGAGCAGGTGATGCCTAATCGCATCAGCAAGATCAAGCTTTATGAAGATACAGTACCGATGTTCAATCGGTTCCAGATTGAGAACCAGATCGAATCGGCCTATCGCCGTGAAGTACAGTTACCCTCGGGTGGCGCGATTGTCATCGATCACACCGAAGCGCTGATTTCTATCGACATTAACTCAGCACGCGCCACCAAAGGCAGTGATATTGAAGAAACTGCGCGTAATACTAATCTTGAAGCAGCTGATGAAGTTGCACGCCAGTTGCGTTTACGTGATTTGGGTGGTCTGGTGGTTATTGACTTCATTGATATGGTATCAGCCAAAAATCAGCGTGATGTTGAAAATCGTTTGCGTGATGCCGTTGCGATTGATCGTGCCCGTGTACAGATTGGCCGTATTTCACGCTTTGGATTACTGGAAATGTCTCGCCAACGTTTAAAGCCTTCTTTGGGTGAAGCAACACAGATTGTATGTCCACGCTGTACCGGTAACGGCACCATTCGTACAGTTGAGTCGCTGTCGCTGTCGCTGGTGCGTATTGCTGAAGAAGAGGCCCTTAAAGAGAGTACCGGTCGTGTTGAGGTTCATGTGCCTGTAGATGTAGCTACCTTTATGTTGAATGAAAAGCGTAAGGCAATTGCAGCAGTTGAGGCTCAGACAGGTGTACATATACTGGTTATCGCCAGTACAGCACTAGAAACACCTCAATATCGTGTTGAGCGTGTTCGCAAGGCCGATTTGCCTGAAGGTGATGCTGTGGCAAGTTATCTGCAAGCTGAGGTGATTGATCAAAGCTATCATCCTGATCAGCATAAAGAGAAGTTGATTCAGCCGGAAAAACCTGCTGTGGCTTCCATTGCACCAGCAAGACCCAAGCCTCCTGCTGAAGCTGCGCCTGCGATTAAAAAACAGAATTCGAAAGGCCTCATTGCTTCAATTTTCTCTCTATTTAAGAGTGATGAAGAAGAAAAATCTTTAACTAAAGAACAAGAGCTACGCTCATCGCAAACGAGTAGTCGTGGTAGCCGGGGTGGACGAGATAGAAATGCTCAGCGCAGTAATCGTAGCCGTAGTTCTACACAGACTAAATCACAAGGCAATAAGCAACCAGCTACGAAAGCTGATAATAAACAGGTTGCCACAAAAGAGACAAATAAACCTGTTGATACAGTAAAAGATGCGAATGCTGAGCAAGGTCAGTCAAGTCGTCGTGGTCGCCGCGGTGGTAGTCGCCGTCGTCGAGATACTCGAAATAAACCGGCTGTAGATGGGCAGAATCCGCAAAATCAGGACTCACAGAGTCAGAACTCGCCTAATCCGGATATTGCAGTGCAGAATCCGCAGTCAAAACAGGCTTCGGTTCAGGATCAGAAACCGGTGCAGATTAAAACTGAGCAAAATAAGTCTGATCAATCATCTTCTGTTTCTGCGCCACAGCCATCGCCAGTAAAATCTTCAGATAATTCAGGTGATACTGTGGAAAAACCAAAGCGTGAAATTAGCGGTAACATTTCGCCGTCAGCCAATTCATCGGTATCTGCGCCAGTGACCACAGTGCCTGCAGTAGCGCCTAAGCCTGCAGTGATACCATCTGCATCAGCTCCAGAAGTTTCTGCACCGATAGAAGCGACTAAGACTGTTACACCAGTGGTTTCTACATCGCCACCGGTAACAACACCTGTGGTCACAGAGACGGTTAAGCCATCCGCAGCACCAGTTGTACCTACAGTTTCTGCGCCCGTGGAGCCACCTCAGTCTGTATCAGTTGCACCTGCGTCAGCCGCTGTAAAAGAAAATACTGAGAAATCACCTTCGGGTGAGTAAGGCTTATATAGAATGATGTTTCTGCAGGTGGGTAATGAGCCCATCTGCAGCATCTTCAATCAGGTCCAGCACGGTTTCAAAACCATTAATGCCGCCGTAATAGGGGTCAGGGACTTCCTTAACGCTGGTATTGTCTGAAAATTTCAGAAACAGGTGGATTTTATCTTCCAGTCCGGCGGGACAGATCGCCTGTAAATTGTCTACATTGCTCATGTCCATAGCAATAACATAATCAAACTCTTCAAAATCATTCACTTGAACCTTGCGTGCACGTTGAGAACTCAAATCAAAATTGCGCTTGATAGCTGCTGCCTGTGAGCGAGGGTCGGGTGGGTTACCAACATGGTAAGCATGCGTACCTGCAGAATCGATATGTATTTTGTCATCAAGCCCTGCTATTTCAACTTTCTGTCTGAACACTCCTTCAGCACTGGGTGATCGGCATATATTGCCCATGCAAACAAATAAAACTTTAACCATGTGAACTCCTGCTATGTTTGGCGACATTCTACTCATTACAATCAGTGAAACAATGGTTAGGGCTTTATTCGTTAGCGATGAGTCATTGAATCCGTTAATATACGCGGCTTAATTTCGATAATAGTTTGAGCAACCATGCTGCATATATACAACAGTCTGACCCGCAAGAAAGAGCTTTTTACCCCCATCGAGCCTGGCAAGGTGAAAATGTATGTCTGTGGTATGACGGTCTATGATTTGTGTCACCTGGGGCATGCACGCGTGCTGGTGGTGTTTGATGCGGTGACACGCTATTTGCGCAATAGCGGTTACGAAGTAAATTACGTGCGTAATATTACTGATATTGATGACAAGATTATCGCTCGGGCCAATGAAAACGGTGAGGACTTTAATGCGCTCACGGCACGCTTCATTCAGGCCATGCATGAGGATGCGGCTGAGCTGGGTGTGTTGCCACCGGATGACGAACCCAAAGCAACGGCGTCCATGGATGACATTATCGCGATGGTGGAAACGCTGATCGAAAAAGGCCATGCTTACGCGGCGGCTAATGGCGATGTTTATTACGATGTCAGCTCATTTGAACATTACGGCCAGCTGTCTGGTAAGCAGCTCGAAGATTTACGTGCCGGCGAGCGTGTTGCGGTTGATCCTAACAAAGACGACCCTCTGGATTTTGTTTTATGGAAAGCCGCCAAGCCAGATGAGCCTTCATGGGATTCACCCTGGGGCAAAGGTCGTCCCGGCTGGCATATCGAATGTTCGGCCATGTCGACCTGCTGCCTGGGTAATCATTTTGATGTTCATGGCGGTGGCCAGGATCTGCAGTTCCCTCACCATGAAAATGAGATCGCCCAGTCCGAAGCGGCCACCGGTGAGAAATTTGTTAACCTCTGGATGCACAATGGTTTCGTGCGCATCAATGATGAAAAAATGTCCAAATCACTGGGTAATTTTTTTACTGTGCGTGAAATTCTGAAGCTGTATCAGGGTGAGGAAATCCGCTATTTTGTTTTGGTCAGCCATTATCGCAGTCCTTTGAACTATTCAGATCAATTGCTGGATGCAGCGCGGGCCTCGTTAACTCGCCTTTATACTGCCTTGCGCGGCCTGGAAGTGTCGTCGGTTTCATTAATCGAGGATGAGGCAGAGGTCAGATTCAATAAAGCCATGGATGATGATTTTAATACCCCTGAGGCTATAGCCGTGTTATTTGATCTGGCAGGGCAGGTGAATCGTCTGCGCGAAGAAGATTCCGCTATGGCGTTGCAAAAAGCAGGCATGCTGAAGAAGCTGGCCAATGTACTGGGTCTGCTTGAGTCTAATCCCGATACCTATTTGCAGGGTGGTACGGGTGAAAATGTGAATATTGAGAGAATTGAGGACTTAATTCAGCAGCGGCTGGATGCCAGAGCTAATAAGAATTGGGCAGAAGCAGACCGCATTCGTGATGAGCTGCACGCAATGGACGTTGAGCTGGAAGACAAGGATGGAAAGACTATCTGGCGCCGGTCATAAGTTATTTTTTGATAATCGCTGATTTAACATGTTAAACAGCTGTATACGGTTATTGGTTGCGAACTCGGTGGCCGGAAATCAATCACTTGCATCTGGAGGTGGGCGGCATTAGAATACGCGCCCTAATACAAGACCATCCCTTGCTCCACCACATTGATGGGGGGCTATAAACCAAGAGGAATATTATGCGACACTACGAAATAGTGTTTCTGGTTCATCCTGACCAGAGCGAACAAGTTACAGCCATGATCGATCGTTATAAAGGCATGATCGAAACAAATGGCGGAAAAATCCACCGAATTGAAGATTGGGGTCGACGTCAGTTGGCTTATCCGATCAACAAAATCTACAAAGCTCATTATGCTCTGATGAATATTGAGTGTGACGAAGCGACACGTGAAGAACTTGAGACTGCTTTCCGTTTCAATGATGCGGTTATTCGTAGCATGATCATGAAATGTGAAGAAGCAATCACTGAAATGTCTCTTTTGGCCAAGGCCAAAGCGGAAGAAGATGCTGCACCAAAACGTGCACCAAGAGCTGCTGCTGTTGAGGAATATATCCCTGAAACTGATGATTCGTCTGACTATGAAGATAGCGAAGACGAAGAGTCTGCTGAGTAAACGAGGAGAATTATCATGTCATCATATTTTAGACGTAAGCGTTATTGTCGTTTTACTGCAGAAGGTATTACTCACGCAGACTATAAAGATCTCGAGTTGCTGAAAGGCTATATTTCTGAAAGCGGCAAGATCGTACCTGCACGTGTTACCGGTACTAAAGCTAAATATCAGCGTCAATTGACGCGCGCTATTAAGCAGGCTCGCTATCTGGCTTTGTTGCCTTATTCTGATAGTCACGGCAATTAAAGATTTGATATTGAAGCGATTTTTGTAAAGAGAATCGCAGCAGATAGATGGTATTTCTGGCGAGATTAATCCTTAAAGGCCCGAGTCAGGCGGCTTTAGTGGCAGCGACACTGGCGATGTTAGGGGTTCTTCTGGCACCAGCTATCTGGCTGAGTGCCGCTGCCATAGCCCTGGTGGCTTTGGTTAAGGATGGGCGACAAACACTGGTAGTGATGGTGATGGCAACAGCAGGTACGGTGCTATTTGCTAGTTTGATATTTGCTTCACCATCAATGGTAATTTATTTTCTGTTAATGGCCTGGCTACCAGCATGGATTGCGTCATTGGTATTACGTACTGTGTCGCTGGCGGCAAGCCTGCAGGTAATGGCAGGACTAAGTATTGCGGCAATTTTGGGGTTGTATGCCTTTTTCCCGGAAATGGGAGAAATATGGCGCGAGACTCTGGACTTGCTGGTTCAGCAAGTGCTGGAACAATCACAAGGCCAGCTGAGTCTGCAGGATTTGCAGGAAGTTGAAGAGATGGCGATCAGGATGATTCCTGGCTTTTTGGTAGCCAGTGTTTTGTTTGGTACCATGATCAGCCTGTTTTTGGCTCGATGGTGGCAGTCAGTGATGCTGAATCCGGGTGGTTTTGCCAGGGAGTTTCAGTCGCTGAACCTGGGCAAAACGGCGGCTGTAGTAGCAACCGCAGTTGTTATAACAGTGGCGCTAGCAGGTTCAGAATTATGGTATGCCATGTTATTGATTGTTTTGGCATTGTATATGACACAAGGTATGTCGATATTACATGCCGTGTTTAAGGGTAGACAGCTGAATAGAGCCTGGTTGTACCTGATTTATCTGGTGATGTTTTTTTCACCACAAATGGCGGCAATGTTGATTTTGATTGGAATCACAGATGCCTGGATTGATTTTAGAGGGCGATTGATTACAGTGTAATCAGTGGCTCAATTTACTATAGAGGTTTGGAAAGATGGAAATCATACTGATTGAAAAAATTGATCGACTGGGTGGATTGGGCGATCTGGTTAATGTGAAATCTGGCTTTGCTCGTAATTATCTTTTGCCAACAGGCAAAGCTAAGGTTGCGACAGCCGAAAACATTGCTGAAGTTGCAGCGCGCCGAGCTGAGCTGGAGAAAAGTGCCGCTGAAGCACTGGCTGCAGCTATAGCCAAACGTGATCAGCTGGCCAAGCTGGAAGTTAATATTACCTCCAAGTCAGGTACTGAAGGTAAATTGTTCGGTTCAGTGGGTAACTCTGATATCGCTGATGCTGTGACTGCAGCAGGTGTTGCCATTGCCAAGCGTGAAGTGCGTTTGCCAGAAGGTCCAATCCGTATTGCAGGCAGTTACGAAATCACAGTGCATTTGCATGCAGATGTTGATGCGGTTGTGAAAGTGAACGTTATTGGTGATGAAAGTTAAGATTTTCTTTTAAAGAAAGAGTTTTTTGTGTCGGTATAGTCTCCGGTTGCCTTAATGGTGCATAAAGACTCTAATATTTAAAATAACTTAATATTGTTTATAAAAAAGGCTCACCTTATGGTGAGCCTTTTTTGATTTTGTGGCACTATTAGCGCATGTCCGATACCATTACATTTCCAGCTTCTACACGCACCGATAATTTGAAAGTTCCACCTCATTCGATTGAGGCTGAACAGGCGGTTATCGGTGGTTTATTGCTTGATAATCGAGCCTGGGAGAAGATTGCTGATCGTATTCATGAAAAGGATTTTTATCGTCAGGATCACCGGATGATCTTCAGGGCTATCGGTTTACTGGAAGCAAAATCTCAGCCATTTGATGTGGTTACACTTTCAGAATCGTTAGCACAGAGTGATGAACTTGCGGATGCAGGAGGCATGGCTTATCTGGGGCGCTTAGCTAAAGATACGCCTAGTGCGGCGAATATTGTTGCCTACGCGGATATCGTACGTGAACGTTCAGTGTTGCGCCAATTAATTAATGTCGGTACAGATATTGCGTCCAGTGGTTTCAGGCCTGAAGGTAGGGATACTGCCGAATTACTCGAGCAGGCAGAGAAGAGTGTTTTTGCGATTGCCGAGCAGAAAGTACGTGGTCAAACCGGCGTTAGAGCCATCAGTCAGGTGCTTTCCAAAACCGTAGAGCAAATTGACCATTTGTTTGAAACTAAAGGCGCTGTCTCTGGTGTGGCTTCAGGTTTTACTGACCTCGATAAAAAAACTACAGGCTTTCAGGCCGGTGATCTGGTCATCGTCGCAGGCCGTCCTTCTATGGGTAAAACTACTTTTGCGATGAACGTGGCAGAAGCGGCTGCGATATCCGGTGGTCTGCCGGTTGCAGTGTTTAGTATGGAGATGCCCGGTGAGCAACTGGCAATGCGTATGATTTCTTCATTAGGTCGCATTGATCAGCATCATATTCGTACGGGTGAGCTAACAGACGAGGATTGGCCACGCATTACCTCTGCAATTTCTATGCTTTCTGAAACTAAGTTGTTTATAGATGATACACCGGCGATGTCGCCGAATGAAGTGCGTGCCAGAGCTCGACGTATCAAGCGTGAACATGGTCTGGGTTTGATTGTGATTGATTACCTTCAGCTGATGCAGGTGTCCGGTGGTAGCGAGAACAGGGCAACAGAAATTTCTGAGATTTCACGTGGTTTGAAAGCACTGGCTAAAGAATTAGGAATACCGGTAATTGCTTTGTCTCAGCTTAATCGAAGTCTTGAGCAACGCCCGGATAAACGTCCGGTGATGTCAGATTTGCGTGAATCAGGCGCGATCGAGCAGGATGCAGATATTATTTTGTTCGTTTATCGCGATGAAGTTTATAACGATGAAAGTCCTGATAAAGGTACGGCAGAAATTATCATCGGCAAGCAACGTAATGGCCCAATCGGTAAAGTTCGCCTGACTTTCCACGGTAAATATACCCGTTTTGATGATTTTATGCCGGAAATGTACAGTAATGAAGGTTTTGAATAGGCATTAATGCCAGCTTATGTCTGCGATGAAAACGCATACAAGAATTGCACGGGTCGGTATTGATGCCGAAGCGCTCCGCCATAATCTTCAACGTGTTAGAGCTTTTTCCCCAAATAGTAAAGTAATTGCTGTGATCAA
This sequence comes from Gammaproteobacteria bacterium, assembly GCA_029881035.1. Classification (GTDB taxonomy): domain Bacteria; phylum Pseudomonadota; class Gammaproteobacteria; order SZUA-229; family SZUA-229; genus LH-M37. The sequence continues at coordinate 32,451 of JAOUNI010000015.1, forward strand.
GGCGAATGCCTATGGTCACGGTGTACAAATAGCGGCCAATGCTTTATCTGATGCTGATGCTTTTGCTCTGGCTACACCCAACGAAGCTATATTCCTGCGCCAGTTAGGCGTTTCTAAACCTTTGATTGTATTGCAGGGTTTTTTAACGATTGAAGAACTAATTGCTTTAGCTGATCTTAATATTCAACCTGTTATTCATCAATCTGAACAAATCGATTTATTGGAACAATGCTCCGATGTTAAGCTCAACGTCTGGTTAAAGATCGATACCGGTATGCATCGTCTCGGTATGTCGCTGAAAGTGGCGGAATCTTCGTGTCATCGATTACAGGTTTGCACATCAGTAAGTGAAGTTCGTTTGATGAGTCATTTTGCTAATGCTGACGAACCAGATCATCCAATGAATTATGAGCAATGGTCGGCTTTTAGCCATTTGCATGAAACATTTAAGCAGGTAGAAGCCAGCATGGCCAATTCTGCTGCGTTAATCACTATGCCGAACAGCCATTTGCAATGGGTCAGGCCAGGTATTATGTTGTACGGCTCATCACCTCTGAAAAATAAGACCGCCAGTGAGCTGGATTTGAAACCCGTCATGCAGTTTGAATCGAAACTGCTGGCTGTACAGTCGCTTAAACAGGGCGATAAGATTGGTTATGGTAGTACCTGGCAATGTCCAGAGGACATGAAAGTAGGTGTGGTTGCAGCGGGTTATGCTGATGGTTATCCACGGCACGCTAGAACGGGCACACCGGTATGGATTAATAACAGCTTATGTCCTTTGCTGGGACGCGTTTCCATGGATAGCCTCTGTGTTGATCTTCGGGGTGTAGACGCTAAAATTAATGAGCGTGTTGTACTTTGGGGCAAAGAATTATCTGTGGATGTAGTGGCTGAGCACGCGGGTACTATTGCTTATGAGCTTTTATGTCATGCGGGTGCAGGATTTATGTCATCAGTAGAGTGACAGTTTGTAAATAATTAGTCTATTCTAATCAGATGAAATTATTTTTAAGTGATGTGTATTGATACGCATATTTATGGAGTAGAAAATGATTAAGAAGAAATTATTAGTTGCAGTGCTGATGGCTGCCTCGGTTTCATTAGCGAGTTGTGGTGGTAGTACGGCAATGTTCCGTGGTGATATTAGCCGCACAGGAATGATGGCAAGTTCAGGCCCAACTTCATTAGATAAGTTAGCCTGGAAGCACAATTTTCCCGACAAGGTTTATGCATCACCAGTAGCTGATGATACCAATATATATATTGGTAGTAACGATGGTCTGTTGTATGCGCTAGATCAGAGTAGCGGCAAAATTCTGTGGAGTTTTAGAACAGGTGCTAATGTTGAATCATCGGCCGCACTTGCAGATGGTTATGTGTTTATTGGTAGTTGGGATAATAATTTGTATGCAATTGATTCTGATACACGTGCTGAACACTGGACGTTCCCAGTCAATGGTCCAATTTCATCTTCGCCCGTGATAAATAATGGCATTGTTTATGTGGGTGGTGAAGATGGAAATATGTATGCCATTGATATTGAAACGGGCCGAGAAAAATGGAAATTTGATGCTAAGGGTGCTATCTATACCTCGCCAGCCATTAAGGGCGAGCTTATATTTTTTGGTACGCTCAAAGGTGTGATGTATGCGGTGAATGCAGAAACAGGGAAAGAGTTCTGGCGTTTCCCAACGCGTCATAAAATTCATTCCTCGCCAGCTGTGGACGATAATAATGTTTATTTTGGTAGTGATGATAAACATATTTATGCGGTTAATATACGAACTGGTCAGCAGACATGGCGGAAGAAAACAGCAGGCCAGATATTATCTTCACCTGCATTAAGTGGTGATCGAATAATTTTTGGTAGCAAAGATGGTTATATTTATGCGTATAACAAAGACGACGGTTTCCGTGAATGGGAATATCGCACTGAAGGTCCTGTCTTTTCATCACCTGTAATTGCATCAGGGGTAGTTTATATTGGTAGCACTGATCGAAATCTCTATGTGCTGAAAGAATCTGATGGCAGTTTTATGTGGAAATATACCACCGAGGATAAAATTTTCTCAGCACCTGTAGTGAGTAATGGAAAAGTCTTTTTTAACAGTGTTGATGGTTCCTTATATGCGGTTCAATAAAGAAACTCATAAACATTAAATAATGAGGTTTTATCATAGACCGTTAAATGTTCAAATCAGTTCTTTAATATGTAGTTAATAATAAACAGAAGGAGTGTTCTATGAAGTTTAAGTATGTTGCACCAGCAATATTAATGGGCTTGTCAGCCTTAATTACGGGTTGCAGTGGAGGTGGAGGTGATAGTGCTGTAGCTGCACCGAAGACCTTAAGTGGAACCGCTGCAGCTGGAGCACCTATCATTGGCCAGGTCACTGTTAAAGGTGCTCTTGGTAATACCAAATCAGCATTGATAGAAGCCAATGGTAACTATAATGTAGATGTTTCGGGCTTAACTGCTCCTTACAGATTGCGCGCTGAAGGCACGGTCGGTGGTCGTACCTATAGACTGCATTCCTATGCAGAAGCTGCGGATGTCGGTGGCAATGTAAATATTACGCCGTTTACTGATCTGATCGTCGCTAATGCGGCATCAATGATTGCAGAACAATATTTCAATTCGAATACACCGGTAGATCTGGATCCCGTTGAAGTAGAAGCGCAGGAAGCAGCACTGCAGGCCAAGTTACAAAATGTATTTACTACCTTGGGTGTAGATGCAGCCATTAATCTATTAAATTCAACTTTTAGTGCTGACCATACAGGGCTTGATGCCGCACTGGATATTGTGAATGTTGAAGTGGATCCATTGCTTAATGTAGCGACTATTACCAACCTGATAGAAAATACATCTATTACAGATAGTATTGTTGATACAGCCGATAATACAACCACATTGACAGTGACTGATCCTGCGGCATTAACCACAGCGGTGAGTGATACTCAGGCCATTGCCAATATCTTCACCGGCATGACAACCGCATTTGCCAGTGGTCTGCCGACTCAGGTAGCCATTCAGGACTACTTTGCAAGCACCTTCTCCATGTCGGATATGAACAAGGCCCTGTTCCTGACAGATGTCACTACTGATCCCAGCATGATTGGCTTCACGCTTAGTAACGTGGTGGTGAAAAATCTGGATTCCTCATTAGGTACTGCTGAAGTGGTGTTCAATGCGGGTTTCAATGGCTATGTTGAGCCCGATCCAATCAAGTGGTATGTGGTTAAAGACGCTACTCTCGGCTGGCAGTTTAATGGTGATCAGCGCATTGTAGAAGCCTATTTCAATTTCCATTGTAATGATTATGATGGTGCAGGTGGCTGGACTGGCTCTTGTGGTATCAATACTCAGTTCTGGGATAACGACACGACCAATAACGGAACAGGTGGTACATTTATCGCATCGGGTACCGTGAGAATCATTGATGGTACTGACGGCGTAACTGAAAAAGCTATTGTCTATCTTGGTACACCGGCAGGTTCGGCACCGGGTGATGTGCAGGTTTACAATGAATCTATGACTAACTACTCGGGTGACTGGAAAGGTTTTGGTACCGCTATAGGCGAAATTGATCCCAGCATTTTCGCAGTGGGTGACATCATTGAATATAATGCCTACACTCAGGCACTGGATATTAGCATCCCAACTGCACCTGCAATCGCACCGGGAGTTGTGCCTGTGGCAACCTATACAGATGCCCTGTTATTTGTCCCATCGAGTGTGGGTAAATATCCAACTGCAACTTTAGCTGCGCAAACAGCTATCAATAACTTCACCATGGGTAGCAATCTGACCGTTGCCTGGAACCTGGTAGCAGGCACCCGTAACGATGAAGTAAAGGTTATGCTCAGTGACAGCATGGGTAATTCAATCGAAACCTGGATTAAAAACACTGGTTCTACCACGAACAGTATGACCTTTGCATCAACTGAACTGGATGCAACAGCTGCATCCGGTGCAGGTCTTGACCCTAATGCAACGACATACGAACTTCGTGTAAGAATCTACACCACTGATCAAATTACCGGTCAGCAGCACTCAAGAGATTATACCGCCAATATTCCTGGTCCAGCTGCGACTGGTGGCGGTGGTGGCGGTGGTTCATCACTGGTCTGTGGTTATGAGTCTGGCTGGAATGATTTAGCTGATGCTGGCCTGGGTGCACCAATTAATCCTAATAGTTTTGCAGAGTATGAAACTGTATTGACTGATTGTGGTACTGCACAGGCATTTACGGTCGCAGATGTAGCTGGTTCTGTTTTGGTTGACTCAGGTGAAACTACAACATTTAATGACTCTGCCAATGCTGGCACATTGGCGGATCCAAAAACTGGTGTTTTTGATGATGGTGCAGGATTTGTTATTGATTTTGAATGGTATGTGGAAGACGCTACCTGTTCAGGTTGTACACACAGTTATGTAGTTGTGTATACAGATTCCACAATGGATGTTGATCTGCCAGCTGGTTTCTCTCTCAGGGAAACAAGTGCTCTAATGAGTGTGACAGGAACACCTGGTATTGCGGGTGCTGTTTATTCGTTTAATAAATATTCAGAACAGTCAAATTACGGCGATATGATGCGCTCAACTGGAACTGATGGCGAAATCTGGTCATCACCAGGTAATGTATTACAGTAAAACATAGTTAAGTTATGAGTAGAAAAGCCATCCTTCGGGGTGGCTTTTTTATTGTCTGAATGAGGCAGAATTTGGTATTTTCAGGCTTCCCAGCTACTTTTTCGGCACAAGCCTTCAAAGTGACAATAGCTGCAAGTGGTCATATCACCCCAGGCGGGTAATTTTTTTTCTTGCTGAATCATATTGAGCATAATTTTGAGTCGGTTAAGAACGTCATTTTTTATAGATGTAAGTGCTTCACCTGAAAGCGTAGCGCCTTCCTTTATTTTAGTTTTTGCATCATCGAGTATCAGATAAATAATATTGTTTGCGGCTTCATCGAGTAGGGCATAGGTAGTGAGTTGGATGTTTTCACCGCAATCGACCTCATCCTGACTAGCAGAGCTGCCGGTTTTGTAATCGATAATGCAATGTTCACCATTATTATCGATGTGACTGCGGTCAATACGATCCAGTCGGCCAAAAATAGTGGTTGCTGGAGCAATTTCTTTTTCGATATTTTCTTCGGTGCTGTAAATAGACCAGTTATTTTGCTGTTCAATTTGCCAGTCAATATAACTGGGAATGTGTTTCAGCCATCTATGTAACCAGCTGCGATGAAGTATATTATTTTCCAGGTCAGTTTCAAAAATTATACTGGATGTTTTAGTTAAGTGCGCAATGGCTTGATCACGATTTTTTGTGGTGACCGGTTCTGGAAAAGGCGGCGGCAGTATCTCAGCCTGTTGATGAAAAGCCTGTAGCGCTCGGTGAACCCGTTCACCATAGTCCGATTTTTTTAATTCTTCACTGATTTCATCAGCAGGTTTCAGTTTGAGCATGTCTCCCGAAAAAAACTGATACGGACAATTGATCAAACGTTGATGCATGCCAGCTGAAATACGTTTTGGAAATAAGTCTTTTGGTGCGGAGGGTGCGGCCTGTTTTGCACGTTCGGGTAAGGCCTCGGTATCACAAACCATGACGCCGTTATATTTCAAAAGCAGTTCAGCCAGTTCGTTATTGGCCAGTGATTGGTTAAAGCATAACTGGTGAAAATTTTCTAAGGCTTCTATCCAGGGTGAGGGCGGAATTTTCTCGCCATTGGTTTCTGATTTATAAGTAATTAAAGTTTGTTTGCTATTGCTTAGTAGCTGCTGAAAAAATTGCAGACGTTGTGCGCACATGGTGTCCCATGTAGTGAGTCCGAGAGACTTTTTTACTTGTTGATTAAAGAAAGGCGAACTGGGCGGGGAGCCGGGCATAAATTGACGATCGGCTGCGGCGATCACCAGTTTGTCGAAGTTTCTTAATTGCGCCTGCTCCAGCGTCATGAGTTGCACGGGCGATGCTTCCGTCTGCGGGCTGAACATGTGCTCTTCCAGAGACATGCCTAGCCAGATTCTGAAATCATCCCATAGTAATGGTGGGTTACTGTAAGCCAGGCTGTGCTTCATATCGCCGAGTGTCTGCATGATGCGCATGCCGGCCGGATCCTGTGAGAACATCTGTTCCAGCCCCAGCAGTTTTACGTTGTCGAGCAGGGCGTCAAGAAAAACCTCCAGTGGATATTTTTTCTTTGAATGATAGAGCAGGCTCAGTGGTTTGGCGTTGTGCTCAAGCTGGTTGAGCACGGCAACTATATTGTCGTAGGCATCCCTGGGCCAGTGTCCGAGTTTTTTCAGGCGATAGTGGAGGTGTTCTTTGTAGCGGGCCAGGCCTCGAGCGATACCTTCATGCTGGATGATATCTTTTTCCAGGCGGTAAACATTATTCAGTAATTCGTCACGATAGTTATCAGTGTCATTGTTAAGCCGAACAAAATGGGACTTGAGAAAATCCAGCATCGGGCGGTAATCAAAATCTTCTTCAATGCACTCCAACCAGCGCTCTAGTACAGCCGCGGCGCTGGTGGTGGCTAACGACCAGCCTGCAATATCTTGCAAGGGTACATTAGATCTTTCCAGTAGCGCTCGTAATCGGCGTGAGAGTTTTCGGTCTTCAGAAACAATGCCGATCCTTTTATCTCCAGAGATTAGCCACTTTCGTATTTGCAGATCAATGGCGCAAGCTTCATTTTCAATTTCTTTGCAGGCATAAATCGAAAATGGCAATGCCTGATCCTGTTGGATTGATTTGAATTGCTCAACTCTGCTTTTCAGTGGTGCTTCGTTATAAGCGAAGGCATGGTGAAAAAACTGTTGGGTGTAACTGGCTGCGGAAGAGGGCTGTTCTACTTCATGGCATTGCCTGGAGTTTTTCAATGATTGAATAAATTGTTTTTCACACGGTAATAATTGTTCATTGCCAAGGTTGTAACAGTAGAAATTATCAGGTAGTTGATGGTGAGCTTCGTGTAGGCGGAGGACATAGGCACTGGAACTATCCAGTAAAACATTAGCCTGTAATTGTTGATGCCAGGCATGCCATAACGTATGTACCAGATGGGCTTCCTTTTGTAACTGTGGGTGAGTCTGCTCAATGGTATAAGCATGTTGAACAGTTTTCAGCCATTCATCAGTGAATTGGTTGATGCTTGCGTGATGTAAGTTAAGTTCATCGAAAAATTTGAGTAGCGATAATGAAACCTGCCATTTATTTTCTTCATTAAACAATGACGGAAACTGTTGCAAGGCTTCGATAAACATCAGGCGACGTGCCTGTTCGGAAATAATGGTGTACTCAGAGTGATCAGGCAGAGTGATGTTCGTGTTGATCCATTCTTTAAGTGTACCGATCCAGGGCGGAATAATAGCATCGTAACCGAAGTTTTTTATCTGGCGCAATAATTCGGCACGAAAGCTCTGGCCAGTACTATTATTCGGAAGAAAAACGGTGACTGAATCCAGTTGAGGGAGAGAAGGTTTAAATTGTTCGAGCAGCTGCGCTACAGCTATTTCCATACTAGTCTGATGATGACTCATTAGCGCAGATTATCGCTCCAGGTATTTCAGCTTACCTTCAACGCCATCCCAGTCGTCAGCATCATCAGGTGGGCTTTTGCTCTCATTGATTACCGGCCATTCACGACTGAGTTCTTCGTTCAGGGCCAGAAAGGCCGCCTGATCAGATGGCAGGTCATCATCGGCATAAATCGCATTTGCTGGGCACTCAGGCACACATAAGGTGCAATCAATGCATTCTTCAGGATCGATAACCAGAAAATTAGGACCTTCATGGAAGCAATCGACGGGACAAACATCGACACAATCAGTGTATTTGCATTTAATGCAATTTTCACCCACTACATAAGTCATATTCTGGCTCCTAACAAGTCACAATTTATTAAACTAAACGGTAGAAAAAATAGCAGGAGAAATACTATCACAGTGAAAAGCTGCAGGGTGATCGTAGATGGTCTAAAATCGGTGAAATTTTTTGATTTATGACAAGGATAAATAATGATAACAATAAAAAAAGCCGTATTTCCTGTTGCCGGACTGGGTACTCGATTTTTACCAGCGACTAAAGCCGTCGCCAAGGAGATGTTGACTATCGTTGACAAACCTTTGATTCAATATGCAGCAGAAGAAGCGGAAAAAGCCGGTATTGATACACTGATTTTTGTTGTTGGTCGAACTAAAAACTCCATTATTGACCATTTTGATAAGGCTTATGAGCTGGAAAGTGAATTAGCACTTCGCAACAAGGATGAATTACTGAAAATAGTACAAGACACTGTACCTACCGGTGTCAGTTGTGTTTTTGTTCGTCAACCAGAAGCTCTAGGACTTGGTCATGCGGTATTGTGTGCAGAAGCGATTGTCGGCAATGAACCATTTGCAGTTATTCTGCCGGATGATCTGATCGATAATGAAGGTGATAATTGTATACAGCAAATGATTGCTGTTTATGACAAGTACAAAGCCTCGGTGATTGGGACTCAAACCATCGACATATCAGAAAGTGATAAATACGGCATGGTTGCCGGGCCAAAAATTGAAGAGCGTTTATCCATGGTTGATGAAATCATTGAAAAACCGGCACCTGCTGAAGCGCCATCTGATCAGGCCATTGTCGGACGTTACATTCTCACTCCTGCTATTTTTGACATATTGAAAACCACTGTGCGTGGTGCTGGCGGTGAAATTCAGTTGACCGATGGTATTGCTGCGCTACGCAAGCGAGAAGAGGTTTATGCCTATAGCTTTGAAGGTAAACGTTATGATTGTGGCAGTAAGATCGGTTATCTGGAAGCTACTGTAGACTTTGCGCTCAAGCATGAAGAGTTAGCAGATGAATTTAGACAATTCTTAAAACAGTTTAATGTTTAAAACGGTTGCGCAGAGTAGAGCTATATATATGTTCTTTTTTGAAAGAATATTTTAAATCTCTATGGGATTGTACGTTGCATAACGGGTAAAATTTGATACCATTCTAAATCTAAACAATTATTGTTCGTGTCTCGCGGTGTCCCACATCGTTAAAATTCTAATCATATTAATCAATTGATTCAGGTCAATTATTCAATGATTGACTGGTAGACGGACTTGACTCTGGCGGCCATCAGAGGATCATTAGTACATAAGAAGATTCTAATATTCATTAATTTGAAATTTAGTTGGATCAATGAATTAGCGATAAATTAAAGAGGAGAAAAGCAATGAAATATATTATTGGTGCATTAGCGATGCTTGTTCTGGTCGCGGTTATTGCCTTGACACAGGCACAAAATCTGATGTTTAACATCACCCCGAGTCCATATGGGGTTGAAGAAACAGCGGCTCGCATACAGGAAAATATCCAGCGTATGGAAGGGCGAGGCTGGGCGCTTTCGGGTCTGAGAAATCCAGCCGCAGCAGTGGCAGCGAGCGGTTCAAATGTACCTCCCGTTCTGCTGGTTGAAGCCTGCAGTACAAAATACTCAGGGCCGTTGCTGAAAATAGAAAACAGCCGTATTTACTCTATTCTGATGCCATGTACCATCACGGTATACAAGAATGATGATGGTTCAACCTCAATCGGCACCATGAACGCCGGCCTGATGGGCTGGTTGTTTGGTATCAGTGACATTATGGATGAAGTTTTTGCTGATCAGCAGGCGTTTATTACCTTTGATCCAAGCCGGCCTGCTCCTCCGTTGATTAAAGGGCGTCCTGGTGGCGGTGGTGGTGATGGCAAACCTGAAGCAGGTTGCTAACGGCTAATCGAATACAAACAATAATCAGCGAAAGCTGTTATTCGAGGAAATATGTTATGAATATACCAGCAAAGAAAATTTACCGAGGATTGCTCCTGATCGGTTGTTTTCTGGCGTCAAGTGTCAGTGCCAATGTTGCCCCCGCAGAACCTGCGGCGGCAGCTGCTGCATCGACCGCACCTGCAGTGGTGATGGTCGAAGAAACTGAAGCCAGAAAAAGCACATCAACAGCGGATCACTCCAAGTTTGAAGAACTGAAGAAGAATTTTAAAAACGGCCCTGAGGTTACAAAAGCCTGTCTCACCTGTCATACCGAGGCAGCTCAGCAGGTACACAGTACCAAGCACTGGACCTGGGAGTTTTTAAATCCAGCCACCAAACAGAAATTGGGTAAGAAAAATATTATCAATAATTTCTGTACCTCAGTGACATCGAATCAGACTTTCTGTTCTGCCTGTCATGTGGGCTACGGCTGGAGTGATGATAAATTCGACTTCACTTCAGAAAATAATGTCGACTGCGTGGTTTGTCATGACACTACCGGCAAGTACAAGAAGCTGCCGGGACTGTCTGGTCATCCCAATTACGAAGTCATGGAGTGGCCTCCTCATTCCGGCAAGTTCCGTGAGCCGACAGATCTGAAAACGATTGCACAAAAAGTCGGTAAAACCAGCCGTGCAACCTGTGGTGCCTGTCACTTCTACGGTGGTGGTGGTGATGCGGTCAAACATGGTGACCTCGACAGTTCGTTGAAAGAGCCACAGAAATACCTCGACGTCCACATGGATGCCAAGGGCCTGGATTTCTCCTGTGGTAAATGCCATCTTAGTGATTCACATGAAGTGAGTGGTAGTCGTTATGCGCCTACTGCGGTTGATGATAACGGTGCGCTGATGCGTGGTGATAAAGGTGACAGAAATCCTACCACCTGTGTGGCCTGTCACGGTAAAGCACCACATCCTCCCGGTACTGCCGCAGTTGAAAAACTGAATTCGCACACCGACAAGATTGCCTGTCAGACCTGTCACATTCCTGCCTATGCACGTGGCAACAAGGCCACCAAGATGACCTGGGACTGGTCAACTGCCGGCAAGCTGGATGAAGAAGGCCATCGCATACAGAAACGTGGCAGCGACGGCAATGTTATCTATGACAGCAAGAAGGGTGATTTCACTTTCGAGCGTTACGTTATTCCTGAGTATGTCTGGTTCAACGGTGAAGTTAAGTTCACCCTGTTCGGCGACAAGGTTGATACTAACAATGTTGTGAAAATCAACGAGTTTCAGGGTTCCGCAGGCGATCCGGATTCACGTATCTGGCCAGTAAAAACCTTCCGTGGCAAGCAGCCTTATGACGTTGGTAATGAAACCCTGGGTGTGTTCCATACTGCTGGTGGCGATGACTCAGCCTTCTGGGGTAACTATGACTGGGACAAAGCGATGGCATGGGGCATGAAAGCCATGGGTGTTGAATACAGCGGCGAAATGGTTTTCGTTGAAACTGAAATGAGCTGGCCTATTACCCACATGGTCGCACCTAAGGAAGATGCCTTGAAGTGTGATCAGTGTCATAGAGAAAATGGTCGTTTACAAAATATCGGTGGTGTATACATGCCCGGTACCAACAACACTCCAATGCTTGACTGGCTAGGTTATGCCGCTGCCCTGATGGCGCTGATTGGTGTATTAATTCACGGTGGCATTCGCTACTACATGAGTAAGAGAGGTTAAGGCAATGAAAAGAATCTATATTTTCAAGCGCTTTGAACGCTTCTGGCATTGGTCCCAGGCCGCGTTGATCATCACCATGTTGGTCACAGGTTTTGAGGTGCATGGGTCCTATGATCTGCTGGGCTTCAAAACCGCAGTAACCACGCATACGACTGCGGCCTGGTCACTGGTCTGGTTGTGGGTATTTGCCATCTTCTGGCACTTCACCACGGGTGAGTGGAAGCAATACATTCCAACTACCGATAAGGTGGCAGCAATGTTCCGTTATTACCTGACTGGCATCTTCACCGATGCACCACATCCGTTCAAACAGACGAGGTTGAGCAAACATAATCCTTTGCAAAAACTGGCCTATCTGTTTGTCCTGGCTGTGATCAATCCATTGATCTGGATCACCGGCTGGTTCTACCTGTTCTACAACGACTGGGCCGCCTGGGGTGTTGATTTCCTCAATCTTGAATACGTCGCCTTCTTCCATGTTGTCGCCGCATTCATGATGCTGATCTTCGTCATCGCTCATATTTACCTTGGCACAGCGGGACACACCCCGACTGCGCACATCAAAGCGATGATTACGGGTTGGGAAGAAACTGAGGATTGATTATCACTAGTCGTTCTACAAAGTGGTGGAGCCCGGGCCTGTCCCGGGCTTTCGCCATTATGATTATGCTGTTTTTGTCGGCACTGGCACAGGCAGAAACCAGCATCGTAATTCCACATGTTGGTGAAAGAGCCAGAGAGCAATTTCAGCAATATCAGTATTCGCCAAAACATAAGGCTTTTGCGATTGCACCTGGTGGTGCTTGGTACTGGTTGACCGAACTCGAGAGTGAAGAACAGGCGGAACAACAGGTGTTACAAAACTGCCAGGAAAACACTCAGCAAAAATGCGTTCTCTATGCGCTTGATAACCGCATTGTTTTTGACGCAGATAAATGGCCCAGCCTTTGGGGGCCTTATGCTGATGCGGCCACCGCGAGCAAGGCGACCGAAGGTGTTAATGTTGGACAGCGCTTTCCCGATTTAACCTGGCGAGATAACAAGGATAAACAGATTCCACTGTCGTCTCTGAAAGGCAAAATCACTTTTTTGCACTTCTGGGGTTCATGGTGTCCTCCCTGCATGCGCGAGTTCCCCTCGCTCAATAAACTGCAGGCGGAAATGAAAAAACGTTATCCCGATGATGTGGCGATGGTCTTGATGCAATTGCGCGAGCCTTTTGAAAAATCAATCGAATGGGCGCAGCAATATGGCTTTTCTGGTATGCCGTTGTACGACTCGGGTGTTAAGGATAGTGAAACTACAACGCTAATGCTGAAAGATGGCAGGCAGGTGAAGGACAGGGAGATTGCGCGTGTTTTTCCCAGTACCTATGTGCTCGACCGAAATGGACTGGTACTATTTTCACACTATGGTCCAGTGGGTGACTGGCTGGACTATGTTGCTTTTTTTGATCATGCAGTAAAAACTGGCGCTAGTGCATCGACTGGCACAAAATATAGGGGTAAGCCAGGCAGTTGATCAGAATGAAAAGACGAACGGAGTGATGCAAATGCAAAAAATATTTGAATTCATTACGGGGCTTTTTTCGGACAGGCAGATCCACTTAACTGACCTGGATACAGGTTACAGTCTTGCAGAAGCCATTGATCAGGTTGTCGATGGTATCGATACAAAATTGCGCCTTGTGCCGGGTTACCGGAAAAAGTTACAGAAAGAAGTTGCGGGTTCATTGGAATACATCAGTCAGCTGGTTGATCAAATCCCGGGGCCGATCAATGTCAGTCGTAAAAACTTCGTCAGTGACCCAGAGGTTCGTGCTTACTTTTCCACCACCGACACATTGCAGAACATTTTTAGCTGTGGCAACGAGTTGCAAACATTTTTCGACCAGCCGGAAAATGCGGCACTCGATGTCTGCTGTGCACTGTTATGTGCTAATAAAGAAGAGAAAAAAATTATCGGACTGGCACTTGAGCATGAAGTTTTACAGCGCGATGTGGTGCAAACGGCAATTAGTTTTTCAGATTATAAAGTATTGTCGCCAGCCATTGATGCCAATGGAGTGCGTAGTGGTATCAAGAAATGTATTTTTGGTGGTCTGGTGACTTACGCATTACAGCAAATCGCTAATATTAAAATTGAACGCCGTGATCTGATACACAAACGTCGTATTCTTTATGCGCAGCTCCGGTCAAGACAGACTGCTGGCAATGGCCTGAGTACCATGCTTGCGCAGGCTCATCTTGATTCAGAACAACATGCCAACCTCGCTGTCGAGCTTAAGGAAGCAGAAACCCGGCTGGAGAATATAACGGGTGATAGAGATGTGTTTTCATTTTATCTGGAAGAAATCAGAAAAGTGCTAGCGCAGCCTGAAAAGTTTATTCAGATCAATACAGTCTGTTTTCATCTTAATGACATGGGAATCAAACTCGAAGGTGAAGCGGCACAATCTGTTAATGCTGTCTGTTTTGCAGAGCTCGAAATTGTCAACGTGATGAAACGTGTCGTGGCGGTCATTTGTTATAACAAAAATGATATCAACTGTGGAGACTAATTTAGCTGTATATCATGCAGGGATTTGTAGTTAAAAATCGTGATTTTTAACTCGAATAGAAATAAAAAGGCCAGCAAAAATGCTGGCCTTTTTATTGTATGGCTCCTCGACCTGGGCTCGAACCAGGGACAAACGGATTAACAGTCCGACCTGCTGACTTATAGTCGAATTAAGTCATTGATTATATTAGTGAAAGACGAAGAATTATAAGCGATTTTTCTATTCAGTTTTCCCGAACTCTCAAAATCCGAACGTATACCGAAAATCTTCTGGCATCGACCCCCCGAAATAGTGTCGAAATTGGGCATTCTCCATAGCTAGATTGCCAATCTCGACAATGAGTTACATCCGATCGAAACTGACCCGAACTCGAACATTTACCGAAAACCTTTTTGAAGGCTGTCGCTGATCGAAGTCGAAATAGAGTGGCCATTTGTGTGGCGCGGGTATGGGTCATGAGGGAATTTGGGTTTGGCTAGGGTTTGGCTAGGATTTTCCTATGGCAATCCCTGCGGTGAACTCTATGCGCTAGGGGGGCTTGAGTAGTGAAACTCAACTTGGAAAGACGGTCGATAGTGGTCATTTGTAATGTGGATACCTAAAAGGACATGAGAGTAATATCTCTAATCATGCAAATAAGCTGATTATCTGTTTTAATTTTATAGGATCCAAGTTGGGTACCTCGTGAATAACATAATCCCCTCGTTACTCATGATTGCTTGCTGGTGTCTATGATGCCGGCTGGGCCTGTAAGTGCACGCTGGATGAGATCAGCCTGACGTTTGACGCCCATTTTGCTGAAGCATGATTGCAATTGTGATCTCAGTGTATTCTTGCTGATATGCAGCATTTCCGAGATGCTGTCCAGCGTATTGCCCAGGCAGAGCAGGGTGGCCAGCCTCGCTTCAGATCGGGTCAGACCGTACAGTGATTGTATGCGTTCAGACGATAGTTCGAATGGCTGTTTATTGGTTGAAATCAGGACGAGTGCAGATTTTCGGCCAGTTGGGGTGTTGTATCGATCCTTGTTAATCGGCATGACGAGCACAGAGAGTATGTCGCCTGAAGGTATATGCTGATAGCGCATCGCGCCCCCACAAAGCGGTGAGCCAGGGTTAACCTCATGTGTCGCCGAGTAAATCAAGCATTGAAATTGTTTGTGCTCTGCAGGTGAATCTAACTTAAGCCTGTTCCTGGCAATGCTCAGATAAGGCTTGTCAGTGATGAATGCCTCTGCGTTCGCATTCATGAAAAGTATGTTCTCCCGATCATCAACCAGTAACAGCGGGCAATTCAGTTGATCGAGTGCGCTGTGTGAATTCGCTGTCTCGGCCCTGGAGTCACTGAGTCTGCCGATGATCTTCAGTGAACGTGAGATGTGCGGCTCCAGGTAGCGGAGAATGCTCAGGGCATCAGTGCTGAACTCGCCTCGTGCTTTGTCTCTATTTAGTGCCATATAGCAGACTGAGTTACTATCTAAGTGGATGAGCCCACCTATGCCGTAATGTAGCCCCATGGGCTTAATGTAATCGTTATAGTATTCGAGTTTTTGATATTCAACATAGGGAAGAAGGTGATGTGTGCATGAGAGAATGTTGTTGTTATCGAGAAAATTGTTTAGCCAGGGATCGATATGAATGAAATGCTGTAAGTAGCTTTCGATTCCTTCCAGGTTGCGGTTATGTTGAAAATACGAGGTGACATGATTGGTGTTCTTGTCGATCACGCGGAAGAAGCCCTGTTCTGCGCCTAATTGTGCGGTGAGGTGTGCCAATGTCTCGTTCCACAGCGCCGGTTCAAGCGCAGAGTCGTAGATCTGCGTGATCAGGCCCTGAAGCTGATCTTGTGATATTGACAGTTTTCGCTGCGAGGTCATCTTGATGACATCCTCGTTGTAATGTTTTCCAGTATTTGTCTCCAGTGCGAGAGAATAAAATAATGCCCCTGGTCAGCCAAGAAGTGTGTGTTGTCTGTGTGCAGTGACTCTGCCAGGTATTTCCCGATTTCAACGCCGATGTTCCTGTCCTTATTACCGTGCCAGAGTTCAACCTGGGCGTGGATATCTTTTAAGGTGAATGGCCAGGGCTGCACCGTATTTTTCAGGTCGAAGACCAATCCCATCGGCCCCTGCTTCAGTGCATATTCCAGGCTATCCAGGTAAGGCGTAAGTATGTTCGCATTGTTGAATATGGCCTGGTCTTCCTCTGGCATGGGTGCGCTTAACACGCTCCATGCAACATCTACTGATTCTGTCAGTGGTTTCAGTTGTTCAGTCACCGCACCAATGTCTGTAGCCGCCAGATCGTACAGGGGTTTGAAATCGGGAGACAGGTGCGCCTGCATAGCAGGTGTGTCGTAATCGGCCAGGCCACCGACGATGGTAAGCCCGTCAACCCGGTCGCCAAGAAAATGGCTGCAGGCAAATGCATAGATGCTGCCAATAGAGTAGCCCAGTACATGGAACCGATCTATCTGCAAACCATCTGCAAGGGTCGCTATTTTCTCTGCCCAGTCCCTGAGATTGCCCTGGGCACTGACGGGGGTATCACCGTAACCCGGTCGGTCCGGCGCAATGATGCGTAAACCCAGTTCCCTGGCTATTTCGTCAGCGGGTGCGATCTCCATTCCTGAACCGGGAGTACCATGCATGTAGATCATGGCAAGACCATCAGGGTCGCCATAACCATGCCACGTGGGTAAGGTCGGCTCGCTACGCATAAGTTATCAGTTACCTGAGCTAGATTTTTTTATCATTTTTCATCCATATGGATGAAGAAAGGTATATGCCACCACAATAAAATCGCGAGTACAAGCGTTTTTTTAAGGGTATTGTTTATATTAGCAAGTTCTTATCGATCAAATTTGAAACGATGAGTTCGATTCCAGTACAGGTATTAGCTGGGGCTGGCGAGTGTGAGAATAGTGGCCGTGTTTAGGAAGAGGTTATGTGTATGAAATTTGCAGTGAGACTAACAATCTTTATGGCTCTATTTCAAAGTGCTGGCAATGTGCTTGCGGAGAATAAATTGAGTGTTTATACCAAGCTCGATGGTGAAAAGATTACGTTCTCTGACGGCTCGGGCAATGTGAATCTCGGTTGCAGGGAAAGTTATTGTGCCAGTGTCGCAGGTAAGTACAGCCATCCGCATAATATCCAGCAGCATAA
>JAOUNI010000089.1 GCA_029881035.1 Gammaproteobacteria bacterium
CACCATCCAGGTGTTGCAACGTCGAACCAAAAATAACCCGGTGCTGATTGGCGAGCCCGGTGTCGGCAAGACCGCTATCGTCGAAGGTCTGGCACAGCGCATCATCAATGGTGAAGTGCCCGATGGCATAAAAAATAAACGCGTGCTGTCGCTCGATATGGGCGCGCTGATCGCGGGCGCAAAATTCCGCGGCGAGTT
Organism: Gammaproteobacteria bacterium; assembly: GCA_029881035.1. GTDB lineage: Bacteria > Pseudomonadota > Gammaproteobacteria > SZUA-229 > SZUA-229 > LH-M37. The sequence continues at coordinate 199 of JAOUNI010000089.1, forward strand.
TGAAGAGCGTTTGAAAGCGGTATTGAATGACCTGTCGAAACAGGAAGGCCAGGTGATTTTATTCATCGATGAACTGCACACCATGGTCGGTGCCGGCAAGGCCGAAGGTTCGATGGATGCCGGCAATATGCTCAAGCCTGCACTGGCGCGTGGCGAGCTGCACTGCGTCGGTGCTACCACGCTGGACGAATACCGCCAGTACATTGAAAAAGATGCCGCGCTGGAAAGGCGCTTCCAGAAAGTGCTGGTCGATGAACCCACAGTCGAGGATACCGTGGCGATTCTGCGTGGTTTAAAAGAGCGTTACGAAATACATCACGGTGTTGATATCACCGACCCTGCGATTGTTGCGGCCGCGACCTTATCGCATCGTTATATCAGCGATCGTCAGTTGCCGGATAAGGCGATTGACTTGATCGATGAAGCCGCCAGCCGCATCCGCATGGAAATTGATTCCAAGCCCGAAGTCATGGACCGGCTCGATCGCAGAATTATTCAGTTGAAGATCGAACGTGAAGCGCTGAAAAAAGACACCGATAAAGCCACACAGCAGCGCCTGAAAAATCTCGAAGAAGAGCTGGGTAAACTGGAAAAAGAATACAGTGATCTGGAAGAACAATGGATGTCAGAAAAACTGGCAGTACAGGGTTCAAAAACAGTTAAAGAAGATCTGGAGCGGGCCCGTCAGGAACTGGAAATTGCCGGCCGTGCCGGCGATTTGAGCCGCATGTCCGAATTGCAGTATGGCCGGATACCTGAGCTGGAAAAGAAATTAGCCCAGGTGGCCGAAGCCGAAAAAAGCGCGCCTGCTGAAACCCAGCTGCTGCGTAATAAAGTGACCGGCGATGAAATCGCAGAAATCGTTTCTCGCTGGACAGGTATCCCGGTCAGCAAAATGATGGAAGGCGAGCAGCAAAAACTGCTGCATATGGAAGAAGAAATTGAAAAACACGTGGTCGGGCAGGATGAAGCGGTGACCGCGGTGGCCAATGCCATTCGCCGCTCACGTGCAGGTCTATCTGATCCGAGCAAACCCAATGGCTCGTTCATGTTCTTCGGTCCCACCGGCGTGGGTAAAACCGAACTGACCAAGGCGCTGGCGTTGTTCATGTTCGATACCGAAGAAGCCATGGTGCGTCTCGACATGTCCGAGTTCATGGAGAAACATTCGGTCGCGCGTTTAATCGGTGCGCCGCCGGGTTACGTTGGTTATGACGAAGGCGGTTATCTAACCGAAGCGGTTAGACGTAAACCTTATTCGGTGATTCTGCTGGATGAGATTGAAAAAGCGCATCCGGATGTGTTCAACGTATTGCTGCAGGTGCTCGACGATGGCCGCCTGACCGACAGTCAGGGTCGAACCGTTGATTTCAGAAACACCGTGATTATCATGACCTCGAACCTGGGCTCACATCAGATTCAGGAATTGTCTGGCAGTGCTAATTACGAGGCAATGAAAAAAGCGGTGATGGACATTGTCGGTCAGCATTTCAGGCCCGAATTCATCAACCGTGTTGACGAGACAGTAGTATTCCGTCCGCTGGGTCGTGAGCAGATTCGCACCATCGCAAAAATACAGATCGGTCGCCTACGCCAACGTCTGCACGAACAGGATATTGCAATCGAACTCTCCGAAGCGGCACTGGATAAAATCGGTGAAACAGGTTTTGACCCAGTTTATGGCGCTCGCCCATTGAAGCGCGCCATCCAGCAGTATCTGGAAAACCCGTTGGCGCAACAATTATTGCTGGGTGAATATATCGCGGGTGATGTCATTGAGGTGGACGTGAAGAATGATGAACTGACATTTAGCAAAAGAAAACCGATGAAGGCTGTCGGTTAATCAGTATTTCTGACTGAAAACAGAAGGTGAATTCAAGGCATATTGGCTTGAGTCCGCCTTTTTTATTATTATGCACAGGTGAAATTTCTCATCTGTATTTGCAGCAGTCTGACTATTTGTCAGCGCCTGTGATTTTTTAGTGGTTTTCTGGGAAACTTATAATGCGACACTAAACTAGACCAAATAATAGTGTTAAGCTGCGCTCCTTCGCCCTTTTCCGGTTGTTTACTGTTATTTTTGATATGAAAGTTAATCGAAAAATCCATTTTCTTTTATTGGGGGTGTATCTGGTGTTGGTTACTGGATGCGCTACGTCAATGAGTTATGAGCTGCCTGAAGGAGAGCAGGGGCAGAAAAGTGTTACTACGGTTAATACCTCTGAATCGACCATTCTTTTACAAATATCTACGATGAATGTCGGTGAAGAAGCTCATGTAGATGGCATGGTGATTGTTGCTGGGGAGATTTACACTGCGGCTAGTGGCAGTCATTGTAGGTCTGTTACTATATCGAGTGAAGTGTCTTTGGACGCTATTAGTACAGTCAGGGAGCGGGTAGCCTGTGATAATGGGCACAATTGGTTTTTCACTAAAGATATTTTTTTAACGGTTACAGAAAGTGATTAATAATCAACAATTACAATTAGTTAGAATAATTTTGACATTTTTTCGATTTGTGTCTTTAGCTGTTTTTGCCCTATTTTTGGGTGTGGTGAGTCCTCTCCATGCTGCGGACGATGTGGTAGTTAGTGTGCCTGTTGTTACTAAGCCGGTAGAAGCGGTGGAACCTTTCGGCGCCAGACTTTTTAATGGAAACTTCCTTAAGACAAGAGGTGAGGGTTTAAACCCCAATTACATTTTAACCCCGGGAGATAAAGTATCAGTCTCTGTGTGGGGCGCATTGAATATCAAGGAGATCTATACGCTGGATAGTCAGGGCAATATTTTCCTGCCTGAGATAGGACCATTGCGGCTCGAAGGTGTAAAAAATGCTGATCTGACCGGTACCGTCAGGACGCATATTAAAAAAGTGTATACCAGTAATTTTGATGTTTATACCAACCTGGTAACGGCACAGCCGGTTGCCGTTTATGTGACGGGTATGGTTAACAATCCTGGTCGTTATGCGGGTATCCCATCGGACAGTATCCTTTATTTTCTCGATCTGGCAGGTGGAATTGACCCCAATCTGGGTAGTTACCGGAATGTTGAAATTCTACGTGCTGGGAAACCAATTAATACTATAGATCTCTACGATTTCATACTCAAAGGTGAGATTGCCTTGCCCCAGTTGCAGGATAGCGACACAATTTTAGTGAAGCGTCGAGGGGCTGTTATTCAACTTGAGGGTAATGTTGCTCGTAGTGCTTTGATTGAGCTGGATTCAGAAACTGCATCGGGTGAAGAAATTCTTCAGGTAATTCCTAAAGCGGCGCAGGCGACAGAAGTTACTATTATTGGCATACGCAATGGTCGGCCGGTTGAGCGAACTATGCAGTTAAAAGCTTTTCTAGCTTACTCCCTGCAAGATGGTGATACGGTAACGCTCAGAGATGAGGGTCGTGCTAATACCTTCATTATTAATATTGAGGGTGAATTTAATGGCTCTGCGGTGTTGTCAATAAAGCGTGGATCT
>JAOUNI010000090.1 GCA_029881035.1 Gammaproteobacteria bacterium
GACTGCTCGCCTTCAACACCAAAGCCACTGACCGCACTCACTCTGTAATATAAGTTTTTCGCTGATATCTCATGTTTAATAACTGCTTCTGTGCTCTCAACATCTGCAAGATATTTAAACTCAGATGCTTTATTCGGCGCTGCATAAATTTTGTAACGACTAACATAACTGCCTGGCACTTTTTTCCAGGATAACCGTGTTTGTTCGACAGAACCATCGACAACCAAACCACCCAGCCTGGCAGGTAGTTGCATGTATTTATAATTGAGCAGTGCTTTTCTTTCCCTGTCATAAACACTCACCACCGTTTTCAATCCCGGCGCAATAGAGAGTCTGCCCGGCCTCTGCATACCCGAGCCCTGACTAGCTGACGCTCCCATGGAAATTATCTTATTCGGGCCGTTATAAATCTGTATGGTTGATTTGTTACCCGCAGTTGCAGCCAGCACATATAGATTATTATCCGCATCCACGGCGATATCATAGATATTACTGAAGCCACTCGAAGTAGCCTCGCGTCCATCAATTCGATACAGTAATTTACGTTCCGGTGAAAACACCAGTATTTGCTTCGAACTGTCTTCCTGCACATACATATTATCATTGTTATCGACCACAACACGTGATGGCTCTTCAAACAACTGGCTGCCTTTTTCAGGATTTCTGATATGCTCCAGAAAGATACCATCCCTGGAAAAAATCTGAATTCGCTGATTCCCAGTATCAGCCACATAAATTTTGTCACCTCGGAAAAAAACACTACGCGGCGAATCAAACTGACCTTCGGCACTACCTGATGCACCTGATACATAACGTAAATCACCATCAAGACGATAAATTTTAAGCACTTCATCGTCCAGAATTACTACATTTTGATCATCTACTGAAGCAGCTACCAGGTTTTTGAATACACCTTTAAATGCAGTCTGTAATCGTTCTGATCCAGTATAAACACCGACTTTTTTATTATCTGCATCAAGACAAAGAACATTACCGCCCTGCATCCGGTAAGCAGCATTACACTTCATTTTAATTGAGCGCTCATAACCTACCGTCGGCAGGCGTTTTTGCTCCAAAGCAGGTCGACCTGAATCAGGTAAGTTATAAATTTCTATCTTTTTATTACCACTATCAGCGACAGCAACCTGACCATTGGGCAAAACTGCCAGGCTAGTAATTTTCTGAAACTGACCACGTTGCTGACCACGGCTACCGAAAGAAGCCATCAATGTAATAGATTCCCAGTCAATTTGATAAACACGGCCACTATCATTATCTGCCAGATAAATTAGCCCTGCATCATCTATAGCCATCGCTACCAGTTCTGCGGAACTACCGGTAATTTTTTTGATATCAGCCGCACTCAGTCGCTTAATTAAACTACCATCATCTTTAAATACCGAGACAATACCGTCATCACGCGTCTCCAGCACATAAATCCTTTCCTGAGCATCGACAAAAACCTGTACTGGTTCAAAAGTTTCGCCTGTGCTACCGCCAATAGATTGAATAAAAACACCATCATCACCAAAAATAGAGACCCTGTCATTCCCCGTATTAGCCACATAAAGACGGCGATTTTCCGACCAGGCAAGACCACCGGGATTATTCAACTGCCCTTCATCGCTCCCTGCCGTGACCAGCTGTTTAATTAATTCACCTTTAAGGTTGATTTCTGCAATCGATTCATCATCGCTATTGCTAACAATTAAACTTCCTTTTTCTTTAAAGGCCACACCGTATGTGCGTTTTGAGGAAAAAATCCTGCCTTTATCCGTCAACGGGTAAAAGGCATAGGTATTACCATTGAATAAAGTAACCACGCCCAGCTCAGAATCAACAATCAATAGATTGCCCTGCTGATTTACCGTCATTGATGCAATATGGCCGAAATTAAGACCCTTGCCATCGGCCTTAATTGTTCGCTCTAAAGAAACGGCTGCATGTACTGAGGCTGTAATCAAAAGACCTGAAAAAAAGATCAGACCACATAAAAATAGACGCTGACGAAAAGTTTGATATGACTTCAATGGAAAACCTCTTATGACGAATACCTAAATATGCGTTTTACCAGCTTTAGCCAAAATACTATTAATATCCGACTGATATTAAAGCCGCACCGTTATACCAAACAAATTAACGCTGCACTAAATATTCAAAAAAGCTCATGCTAATCTATAGAACAACTTTGATCAACAAACACCAAATAGAGGCTTATTCCTGAAGCTTGATGAGGTAAGAAGCGGTATTATCAATCAACCATCGCTGTTATAGTGGTCCGTCTAAAAACTAGCTGGGTAAACGAATAAACTTTGAAGCTTCATTAAGCACAAATTCCTTAAAAGCCTTTGCCACCGGAGATAATCGCTTACCTTTACGCTGCAAAATATACCAATATCGCTGAATCGGAAAATCTTCGACATCCAGTATCATCAGCCTTTTAGTTTCCAGCTCCAGCTCGAGTGTGTGAATAGAAACAATACCCAAGCCCAGACCTGCTTCAACCGCCTGTTTGATCGCTTCGTTACTGGTCATTTCGATACCGGTATTAAAATAAACACCATGCTGATCAAAAAAGCGCTTGATTGCACTACGAGTACCGGACCCCGTCTCACGAACCACAAAACTCTCTTTAGAAAAATGCTCCAAAGGAATCTTTTTACGCCCCACTAAGAGATGACCAGCGGGCGCAATCATCACCAGTGGGTTTTCCATAAAAGCATCGGCTTCAACTTCCAGACCTTCCGGAGGCTGCCCCATAATCACCAGATCACGCTCATTATTATCTAACTGACGACGTAAGGTTTCACGATTGGTGACATCCAGACTGATAGTAATACCTTCATGAAGTTTAGAAAATGCCGCCAGCAAACGGGTAGCAAAGTGACTGGCCGTGGTCGCTACAGAAATCGATAATTCCCCCTGCCCCAGACCTTTAATCGATTGAAAAACCTTATCGACCTCATCCAGTAAATCCACGATATCACGGCCATATGCATACATTTCACGACCAGCATCGGTCATAAACATCTGTTTGCCCAGCTGCTCAAACAAGGACAGCCCTATATTGTCCTCCAGCTGGCGTATCTGCATAGAAACTGCGGGCTGGCTCAAGTGTAATTCTTCTGCTGCACGTGTGTAATTAAGGTGTTTGACCACCGCGTTGAAGACTTCTATTTGTCGTAGGGTAAGATGCATAGGCCCTATATTATCATAAGCCTTACCTTATGATAACAATCAAAAACTCTGAGTGTCATTTATGAATAAGCGGCGGTATAGTACCCGCCCAGTTGAGACAAACGCCAAATTCGGCGCTCAAATGAATTTTTAAATATTGCTTAAATTAGGGGAAACCAAGATGGCATTATTAGACCAAACAGGTCGTTATTCAGACCTTAGCTTGAACGAAGACAAATTGCTTGCAGACGGCAAGCACATTCTTGTTGCTTACACCATGGAACCTGCTGAAGGTTACGGTTACCTGGAAGCGGCTGCTCATTTTGCTGCTGAATCATCCACTGGCACCAACGTTGAAGTTTCTACTACTGACGACTTCACCAAAGGTGTTGACGCATTAGTTTACGAAATCGACGAAGCCAAAGGCATCATGAAGATCGCTTACCCGAACGAACTGTTCGACCGTA
>JAOUNI010000016.1 GCA_029881035.1 Gammaproteobacteria bacterium
GACCAATTGGGGGCCGATTCCACCGCCAGATAGTGCCATTGTGCAAACGCAGATGTCTAACTTCATTTATATCTGCCTGATAATGCACAGGCAGCAAAATGGGATAGTGTTCCAGATTTTCCTGGAAACACTCAAACATTGAATCACGAATATAATCTGTACCAAAGCTGACACGTCGGACCGGACCCGATGCAGCACCGCCATAACCACCCGTTGGCACTGCCTGCTCAAAAACTGGAATGCGTGTTTCCTGCCATAAACGCTTACCAAATAAGCAAGGTGAATTAGCACTAATGGCGACCATAGCTGCAGACAATAAAATTGATGCATTATAATAACGTGCCGCAACGTCCTGCGGAATCTGTATATGAATTTGCAAAGATGTCGCAGCGGCTTCCAGCATAACGTCTTTATGTGTCACCTGTAGGTGCTCTTCACCATTGATATTCAACTCAATTTCAACACCGTCGCGCTGCCTTAAAATTTGCTCATTAAGTGCTTTATAACGAGCTAACAGTGAAATATTGTTGAGTGTAAGGTCACTATCATGCAGAGTTGGCAGGATACCAATACCGAGAATATGACTATCGAGTGATTTCGCAGTGCTTGAGCACTGCTGCCATAGCTGACCTAACTTATGCTCAAATATTGATAAAACATTATTAGATAATTTCTCAGGCTCAACATTAAGTTCAATATTAAACTTGGCTAGCTCAGGGCTAAGTAGGTTGTTATTTGAGCGAACAAGAAACTCTTCGTTAATTGCAACCGGACTACCCTGTTGATTAATTAACCATGCTTCCAGCTCATAACCTGCCATTAATTCAGATGATGCAAACAGATGATTATCAAACCAGCTTTTTACCAACGCAGTTTCTTCTTTAAGCATAGAAACGAATTGTTGATAATCTGATTTATTGAAACGGCTATATGATATTTCTTCGCCCATAATATCTACCAGTGCAAATCAGTTTAAATACAGCGGCTAATATAAAAAAACAACAACGAGTCTACACCATGTTTGACTATAGCAATCTAATGAAAACAATTATATAAACTCCCTGTAAGGTGAAATCTTAACACCTATGACTTTAACTGTTTCAATCACGATAACATATAAATCAATTCATTAAATCCAGCTCAGCGTCCTATACCGATTATTTCTAATATTATTCATGAATACATTTCTGATATGAATAGAAATAACGCTTTAAGCCGATTATTGTACTGACTGCTTGTTGACCCAGATCAATCCTATTAAATCATTTTTCTATTAAATAACCAATTTCCATATTTAATGCAATCTATCTATTTGCATTACCCAATTCAAATATTGTTTTCACTGCAAATGCTCAAAGGAGATCAAGATCACCATGCCTATACAAACTGAAACCAGTATAGCCAGTCAGGAGTATCAAATTAGTTATGCTGAACTGATGGATCTATCACCACATAGCGCATTGCTCAATTTCCATGTACGCCATGATCAGCGCATTGAACATATTACAGCCCGGTCGAAACAGAGCAAAGCCTGTTTTAAGGGGTGCGCCTATTGCTGCTTTTTCAAAGTAATCGCTGATGCCGTTGAAATTTTTGCCATGGTTGATTATGTAAAAGAAAATATTGATCCACAACAGCTTGATCAAATCATAGTTTCAGCAAAATACAATATTGAGGAGGCCAGAAATCTCAGCCACGAAGAGCAATCTACAATCAACCAACAATGTCCGCTTCTGATCGACAATACCTGCGTGATCTATCCTGTCAGATCTATTAAATGTAGAAATTTTCACGCCACTGATGTAAGCACCTGTCACGCCTCTTACAACAACCCCAAAGACCTGACCATTCTTAACAACAATATACCTGAAGTTTATATTGCCGCTATGGGTAGCGGCGATGGCTTTATGGCCGCACTTCATAACCACGGCTATGATGATCGAACCTATGATCATAATGCAGCATTTATAGAGGCATTAGAAAACACGGACTGCAAGCAACGATATGATGCTGGCAGACGCGCATTCAAAACAGCGAAATATGATAATGATTAAAAATATCGTAATATCTTCATCAGTAAAATTACCGAGTTGGCTGAGAAATTATTTAGCTGCTGCCGTCTAGTTTTCGCTTCTTGTTCGCTGGCGATAAGTTGCCGATTGATGATTTTCTACTACATCAGTAACAGCTATTACAATCTCACCCACTTCTTTTGTTGATATTGCGTCCATAACCCGCCCTAATAAAAAGCCGTATGTAAAATTAAAAAAGCCTCTTTTAAGGAAGAGGCTTTTTTAAATTAAAGAATAATAAAAAACTTAATACTCTCTCAACAATAATGATTTACCAGTCATTGATGGCGCTTGCTGTAAACCCATTAACTGCAACACTGTTGGTGCAATTGAACTCAATGATGAGCCCGGTCTTAAATGCCAGTTTACCTGATCGATAATCAAGCATGGCACAGGATACAAAGTATGCTGCGTATGTGGTTCCTGCGTGACTGGATCAACCATCTCATCACAATTACCATGATCAGCAGTGAGCACTACAGAATATTCAGCTTTAACTGCCGCATCTAGTACACGACCCACTTCTCTATCCAGTGCTTCAACTGCTTCAATGACGGCATCACGTACGGCGGTGTGACCGACCATATCACCGTTAGCGAAATTAACCAGAATAAAACTGTGCTCACGTTTTTCTAAAGCATCGATGATAGTATCTGCAACTTCAGCCGCACTCATTTCCGGCTTTTTATCATAAGTGGGGACGTCGGGTGAATTAATCATGATGTGATCTTCACCTGCGAAAGGTTGTTTTTTCCCGCCATTGAAAAAATAAGTGACGTGTGCGTATTTTTCAGTCTCTGCACAATGCAACTGTTTAAAACCAGCACGACTAACCACAGAAGCAAGAGTGGCCTGCGGCCGTTCCGGCGCATAACCTATAGGTAATAAGAATGCGGGGTCATACTCTGTCAAGCAGGTTACGGTTGCACCAACATAACCGCCGATGTTAAATGCATTAAAATCATGCTGGCTGAGCGCTGCTGCTAGCTGACGTGGGCGATCATTGCGGAAATTGAAGAAAATAACGCTATCACCTGACTCTACCAACTCAGCATTAGCCAATACCGTTGGTTTAATGAACTCGTCTGTTTCATCGTGGGCGTAAGCAGCTTCAATCGCATATCGTGCAGTTTCTGCCTGTAAGCCTTCACCCTGCACCATGGCTTTCCAGGCCTGCTCGGTACGGTCCCAACGATTATCTCTATCCATTGCATAATAACGACCGGAAACGGTAGCGATACTTCCACCGGCATCTTCCAATATACATTCCAGCTCATTGAGGTAAACCAGAGCAGACATCTGTGCAGTATCGCGACCATCAGTAATCATATGCACCACCGGTTTCGCTTTACGCTCCATGCACATTTTGATCAATGCCATCAAATGGCCAATATGGCTGTGCACGCCACCATCAGAAACCAGGCCCACTAAATGTACAGGGCGGTCACGACTATTGGCATCATCAATTGCAGCTACCAGAGCCGCATTGGAAAAAAACTCTCCGCTTTCGATTTCGTCATTGATACGTACCAAATCCTGGCGCATGACGGCACCACACCCCAAAGTCATATGACCTACTTCAGAATTACCCATCTGACCATCAGGCAACCCCACGGCTTCGCCACAAGCATCGAGCGTGGTGTGCGGGTTTTTAGAGAAATACTCATCCAGTCTTGGTGTATTGGCTTCCTGAACCGCGTTATTGATCCGGCTTGGGTTTACCCCAACACCATCAAGAATGATCAGTAGTGTCGGCCTGCGGGGGACTATTCTTGTTTCGGCCACTATATTTTTTCCTGCTTTTTTATGTCGTTTTTCATTGCGTCGAATTTTACACTATCGCGCTGTTCACATGAAGACACTGTTCAGGATTTATCATGACTACGGTCGCTTTCAGCCTCTCTACGCTCCATTTCATCGAACATCTTGTCCACTTCTTCTTCGCTTTTGAAACCCGACTCTTCAACAATTTCATAATCGTTCTCTGCCGCATCGGCTTCTGTACGTGCAATTCTCTCCTTGAGAAAAATTCGAGCCATGATCAAACCTGCCTCAAACAGAAATAACATAGGTAAAGCCAATAGTGTTTGCGAGATTACATCTGGAGGCGTGATTAACATGCCAATAACAAAAGCACCGACGATAATATATGGGCGCTTTTCAGCCAGACGCCTGGGTGTAGTGGCACCCGCTGCAATCAGCAGAAATGTGGCTACTGGAATTTCAAATGCCAACCCAAAGGCAAAAAAGATAGCAATGACAAAATCCAGATACTGACCGATATCCGTCATTACTTCGACACCCTTGGGCGTAACCCCAAGAAAGAAATTGAACAATATAGGCAGGATAATAAAATGCGCGAAAGCGATGCCACAATAAAACAGCAAGACGCTGGAAGTAAGCAAAGGCACCGCCAGGCGTTTTTCGTGTTTGTATAGCCCAGGCGCAACAAAAGCCCATAACTGATGCAGCGTATGAGGAATAGTTAACAGCACTGATAATAACAAGGCTAATTTGAGCGGCACCAGAAATGGTGAGGTCACACCAGTCGCAATCATTGAAGTACCTTCAGGCATCTGTGCCAGCAACGGTTCGGCGGCAAAACTGAAAATATCTTCTGAAAAAGTAAATAAAATCAGAAAGGCAACCAGAATAACCAGCACAATCCACATCAAGCGGTCACGCAACTCGGCCAGATGCTCCATCAAACCCTGTTCAGGTGAATTACTATCTTCTGTCTTCTGGTCTTCCACTTACATCAATACCTTAAAGTTTGGAGCGTGCGTACTCAGCTGTAACCATAATATGTTTTATCAATATTGATCGGGCATTGAAGTTCAATGAACTAGAAAGGCTCTATTCAGGATTCTTTTTCTCACTAATACTTTTTTCTTCAGCAACAGGTGTTTCTTCCTTAATGTTATGCGTTATCTCATGGGAACCCAGTAGGTCATCAGCACTCATTCTGGCGGACTGACTGACTTTCTGCTGCAATTCATTAAGCTGAATTTCCTGATTACGAATCACTCGTTTGAACTCGGACACATCAAATTCCTGTTCAACCTCACTTTTAACGCCTTCGATATATCGACGACCTTTACCTACCCACAAACCCAAAGTGCGTGCTGCGCCGGGCAGACGTTCCGGTCCAATTACGACCAGCGCCAAAATCAGAATTAGAAGTATTTCCCAAAAACCAACTTCAAACATAATATTTTTTGCCTGGGTCTGGGCCCAGACCCAGGAAAATTAGACTTGGAATAATTAAACTTTATCCTTGTTTTTGGTTTCTACTTCAGCATCAACAACCTTGTTATCATTTTCTTCAATCTGATTATTCGCGCTATCGTTGCCTTCTTTGACGGCTGATTTAAAGCCTTTTACAGCCGAACCAATATCACCACCCAGATTACGCAATTTTTTTGTACCAAATAATAAAATGACGATGCCTAGAACGATCAATAATTGCCAAATACTTATGCCCATTTCTTTATCTCTCTCGTCTTATAGTTATAAATTTAACGTGAAGCTTTTTCTTCCAGCCCTGAAACACCAAAACGCCTTGCTAGCTCCTGTAAAACATCATCTGGCTTCAAACCTTCGTGCGCCAGTAGCACCATCGAATGAAACCAGAGATCCGCAATTTCATAAATCAGTTTCTCCTTATCACCATCCTTTGCAGCCATCACTGTCTCGGTAGCTTCTTCTCCAATTTTTTTAAGTATAGCATCCAATCCTTTATGATAGAGACTGGCCACATACGACGAATCAGCTTCTGCCGATTTGCGCTGCTCAAGAATTTCTGCCAGCTGCTGGAGGATTGCATCACTCATCATTATTTACCGTAAATCTCTTTTGGATCTTTGATCACGCCTTCAACTTCGACCCATTTTTCACCCTGTAGTTGCCGATAAAAACAGCTTTCGCGACCAGTATGGCATGCAATTCCACCGTTTTGCTTCACTTTTAGCAAAATCACATCCTCATCACAGTCAAAATACATCTCGATAACCTGTTGCACATGGCCGGATTCTTCGCCCTTATGCCACAATTTTCTTCGAGAACGCGACCAGTACACGGCCTGTTTCTTTTCATCGGTGAGCTTGAGCGATTCACGGCTCATCCACGCAAACATCAGCACCTTACCCGATGCTGCATCCTGAGTAATGACAGGGATCAAGCCGTCATCATTAAATCGTATTTCATCTAGCCATGCTTCTGACATTCCGATTACGCCTGTTACAGACGTACCTCAATACCGTGCTCGGCCATTTTTTGCTTGGCTTCACCCACCGTATGCTCAGCAAAATGAAAAATACTCGCGGCCAGTACCGCATCGGCCTTGCCTTTCAGTATGCCATCGGCCAGATGGTCCAGATTACCGACACCACCCGATGCAATAACCGGTACAGGTACAGCCTCGGCAATTGCGCTGGTTAATTCCAGATCAAAACCGATTTTGGTGCCATCTCTATCCATACTAGTCACTAAAATTTCGCCGGCACCATAATCCGCCATTTTTTTTGCCCACTCAACGGCGTCCAGGCCGGTTTCTTTACGGCCACCATGGGTAAATATTTCCCAGCGATCAGGCTCACCTTCAGCACTGACTTTCTTGGCATCAATAGCCACCACAATACATTGTGAGCCGACACGATCCGAGGCTTCTTTTACAAATTCAGGATTAAATACAGCGGCGGTATTTATGGCAACTTTATCTGCACCGGCATTTAGCATACGCTGCACGTCTGCAACAGAGCGGATACCTCCGCCAACCGTTAATGGGATAAAGACTTCATTGGCGACACGTTCTACCACATGAACGATGGTTTCGCGATCATCAGAGCTAGCGGTAATATCCAGAAAAGTAATTTCATCCGCCCCTTCCTGATCGTAACGTCGGGCAACCTCAACCGGGTCACCGGCATCACGGATATCAACAAATTTAACGCCCTTAACAACACGGCCGTCTCTAACGTCGAGGCAGGGAATAATTCTTTTAGCAAGCGACATGATGATATTACGACTGCGCGTCTAACCAGGCCTGACATTCTTCCAGATCAATCGTACCTTCATAAATGGCACGGCCTGTAATCGCACCAATAATACCTTCGTCTTCAACGGCACTCAACGCCTTGATGTCGTCCATATTAGTGATACCACCGGATGCAATCACAGGTATGCGTATCGCCTGGGCCAGTTTCACTGTAGCTTCAATATTCACACCCTGCATCATACCGTCTCGTGAAATATCCGTATAAATAATGGCAGCCACACCATCTTCTTCAAAACGCTGCGCCATATCAATGGCATCATGCCTGGATAATTTCGACCAGCCATCCACCGCGACTTTGCCATCTTTAGCATCCAGACCAACGATAATATGAGTTGGAAATTCTGCACAGACCTCACTAACAAAGTGTGGATCTTTTACTGCCTGCGTGCCGATAATGACATAACGTACACCTGCATCAAGGTAAGCTGCAATTGTGTCATCATCACGAATACCACCACCGACCTGAATATCGATATCCGGATAAGCACTGGCAATATCATGGATCACACTGGCATTTTTTGGCTTACCTGCAAAGGCACCATCCAGGTCAACAATGTGCAGGCGTTTGGTGCCCGCCTTCACCCAACGTCCAGCCATAGCAACAGGGTCATCGGAAAAAATTGTGCTGTCTTCCATATTACCCTGACGCAAACGCACACACTTGCCATCTTTCAAATCAATCGCGGGGATCAATAACATAATTATTCAATACCTTTTTTAATTAATCTTATTTAAGTTAATTTATCTTGCCATTCCAGCGGGTGAAATTTTCGAGCAGCTGCAAACCGTCAGCCGCACTTTTTTCCGGATGGAATTGTGTTGCAAAAACATTATCCCGCGCAATAGCGGAGACAAAATTAATGCCGAAATCGGTAACACCGGCGGCAATGGATTTATCTTCCGGCGCAACATAATAACTGTGTACAAAATAAAAACGTCTGTCCTGCTCAACACCATCCCACATGGGATGAGACTGAGTCTGATGCACCTGGTTCCAGCCCATGTGCGGGATTTTCAGTAACTCGCTTTTTTGATCAATCTTATTTTCAGCAAAGGCGGTGCCAAAAAAACGCACCTCGCCCTTATACAGCCCCATACAATCGACGCCATTATTTTCTTTACTATGCGACAGCAATACCTGCATGCCCATGCAAATACCAAAAAACGGTTTCTCTCTGGCAGCTTTCAGCACGGGCTCAATCAGGCCACGCTGTTTTAATTCCAGCATGCAATCACGCGCTGCCCCCTGGCCGGGGAAGACAACATGATCGGCGGCGGCAATGTCAGCCGGATCAGACGTCACGATGACCTTCTGATCCGAACTGGCCACATGCTCCAGAGCTTTTGATACGGAACGGAGATTACCCATGCCGTAATCGACAACAGCGATCAACGACATCGGCTTTACAATGCTCCTTTGGTGCTCGGCATAACGCCTTTCATTCGAGGGTCTAATGTCAGCGCCATGCGCACAGCACGCCCAAAGGCCTTGAACACTGTTTCCGCAATGTGATGTGAATTGCTGCCACTGATGTTATCAATGTGCAAAGTCACGCCAGCATGATTGACAAAGCCCTGAAAAAACTCGTGCAACAAGTCAGTTTCAAAATCACCAATGCTGGCACGTGGGTAATCCACACGATGCTCAAGGCCGGGACGACCCGAGAAATCGATAACCACGCGCGACATAGCCTCATCCAGTGGCACATAAGCATGGCCGTAACGAACAATACCTTTTTTATCGCCGATTGCCTTGTTAATCGCCTGCCCCAGAGTGATGCCGATATCTTCAACGGTGTGATGCGCATCGATGTGCAGATCACCTTTGGCTTCAATAATCAGATCAATCAGGCCGTGGCGTGAGACCTGTTCGAGCATATGCTCAAGAAACGGGACGCCGGTCTCTAATTTGCACACGCCGGTACCATCAAGATTCACCTGCACCTTGATTTTGGTCTCCAGCGTATTACGCTCAACACTTGCCTGACGATCTGTCATTCATCTCTCCAATCGGACTATTTGTCCTGTTCTTTATATATGGCTACACCTGCAACCAGAAGGTCACAGGGCCATCATTGATTAGCTCAACCGCCATATCAGCACCGAACTGTCCAGTCTGAAGCTGCGGAATCTGCCAGCTCATTATATCAACAACTGCCGCAAATAAATCAGCCCCCTGCTCAGGTGATGCTGCTGACGAAAAACTGGGGCGTTTGCCCTTATTCGTGTCTGCCGCCAGCGTGAATTGCGGCACCAATAACACTTCTCCAGCAATATCTAGCACACTCAGGTTCATCTTACCGTCATCATCAGAAAATACACGGTATTCCAGTATTTTTTTTACTAGTCGCTCTGCCTGTTCGCGGCTATCGTTTTTCTCCACACCCAATAAAACCATCAGGCCCGGACCAATTTTTGCGATCTGCTCTCCATCAACAGCCACCGAAGCACTTGTCACACGCTGCAGTAAGCCAATCATATGCCTTTTCCCATTTTAGCCTGCAGCAAAACTCTTCTGTGTAGGAATAATCCTACACCATATAACCCAATCCACTGATAGCATAAATTTGCGCGTTTACACATAATTCCACACAAGGACAAAGGGAAAGGGTCAAAAAAGGACATAGGGAAATAACGTAGCATATGTTTAGATCAAGGATATGGATAAAGGACTAATTTAGATATAAAGGAATAACCTCAAGGAATATAACGGACCGCTACAGCGCGAGACTCAACCACCAATCAGGGAAGGTCACAGACCCCGGTTTTACCGGGGTCTTTTTTTGCGCTATCACCATCACAATCCTGCAAAATCAAACAACTCAGTATCCGCCAAATGCGAAGGTTTAACATTAGCCAGGCTGCGCATAATAATATCGCTTCTTCCCGGATATTCAGTCTCCCAGTCCCGGACCATCGATTTGATCACTTTGCGTTGCATATTTTCCTGCGACCCACATAGATTACAGGGGATAATCGGAAACTCTCGTAGACCAGCATAAGTTTCAATATCGCTTTCTTTACACAAAGCCATCGGCCGAATAACCATATGTTTTCTGTCATCACTCAGTAATTTGGGCGGCATCGACTTGAGCTGGCCATTAAAAAACATATTCAGAAAAAGCGTTTCTACCATGTCATCGCGATGATGTCCCAATGCAATTTTGCTGGCACCAATCTCATCCGCAAAATTATACAAAATGCCGCGCCTCAATCTTGAACATAAACCACAGGTAGTTTTTCCTTCAGGTATTTTCTCTTTAACAATACTATACGTGTCCTGCTCTACAATATGGAATTCAACACCCAGGTCACGTAAATAATCAGGAAGAATATTTTCAGGAAACCCTGGTTGTTTCTGATCGAGATTAACAGCAACTAGCTCAAAATTAACCGGGGCTTTTTTCTGCAGCTCAAGCAATATATCAAGCATTGTATAACTGTCCTTGCCACCGGACATGCAAACCATGATGCGGTCACCCTGCTCGATCATTCCGTATTGAATAATGGCCTCACCGACATTGTGTCGTAAACGTTTTTGCAGACGCTTGATATCACCCGCCATAACTGGCAGCTCTACATTAATAATCGTTTCATTGCTCATGATTTCAGTCATACAGTGATCCTTCACCCGGTGGTCGTGTTTGAAATAAACGAAAAGACCAGAAATATTGCGAAGGACACGCCGCGATTGTTTTTTCTATAGCCTGATTCATAGCAAGCACATCATTGATATCATCGCCGGTAAAATTTACTATTGGTGATAACAAAGTAGTTTTATACTTTTTTTCACGCTTGTCATAACAACAGATGCAAGGTAACACTGTTGCGTCACAGGATTTAGCCAGACGCCCTAATACAGGGATGGTTGCTTTTTGCACACCAAACAAAGGTACAAAAATAGAACGCTCACTGCCTAAATCTTCATCAGCCAAATAGACTAATGGATCTCCCATCCTGGTAGCCCGTATAATTGGGCGCAGACCATCTTCTCGAGGAAAAATCGTGCCACCATAACGTACTCGTCTATTAGCTATCAACCAGTCGAAAACTGGATTACGCATTGACTTATAAGGACCATTAGCACCATAGCGCATAGAAATTGAAGCAATAGCAACATCCAGACCGACGCTATGAGACAATAAAACGATGATGTTACGGTTTTGTTTACGATAATACTCGATTTGCTCAAAGCCTTCAGTCAATATCATCCGGCGTAACATAAAAGCAGGATAGAACCACAATCTTGCGTAATACAACATCGCGCGAACATACTCAACAAAATGAGTTCGCAACATTACATCGATTTCAGCTTCATTTTTATTTGGATAACATAGCTTTAAATTCACTCTGGCAATATGGTAACGCTTTTTATTTTTGGCGGCGCCATAAATACCCAGGACATGACTTAACATCGATGTTACTGGTGCTGGCAGCCATGCAATAAAAAACATGACTATGACGCCCAACCATGTGAACCAATTGCGCGGATGTAATAAAGATAAACGAAAAGCCGGAATATGACTAATGACAGAATGGCTAGCCATCAAACTACTTCCGCCAAAATGCAGGCATAAATAAAACCAGCAAAGTGAAAACTTCAAGGCGACCTAGCAACATAGAAAAACACAACACCCACTTATCAAAAATACCGAGACTGGCATAATTTGCGCTAACTTCACCGAGTCCCGGACCAAGATTATTAATTGTTGCAGCCACTGCGGAAAAAGCGGTGACCTGATCGTTACCGGTTAGCATCAATAACAACATCATCACCACAAAAATAGCCACATAGGCTGCGAAGAAACCCCAAACAGCATTAATCACCCGATCAGAAACAGGATGTCGACCCAACTTAACAACGACCTGAGCATTGGGATGAATCAAACGCATCATTTCCCGCTGCCCCTGTTTAATCAATAACAACACACGTATAACTTTCATACCGCCACCGGTTGAACCAGCGCAACCACCAATAAAACTGGCGAACAAAAGCATCACAGGCACAAACACTGGCCATAGTGAAAATTCACTCAACGTAAAACCCGTCGTGGTCGCAATTGAAATCGCATGAAAAACACCCTGACGTACAGCCTGGCCAAATTCAGGAATGACCGAGTTTATGTATAGATACAACACACTCAATATTGAAATAATCAATAGGCCCATTGCGTACATTTTAAATTCCGCATCATGCAAATAATGCATCAAATTAAAATGACGCATGGCCGCAAAATGTAACGCAAAATTAATTCCGCCCAGAAACATAAAAATAATGGCTACAAACTCCACCCAGGAACTATCATAATAACCAAGGCTGGCATCATGCGTTGAAAAACCACCAATTGAAACTGTGGAAAAACTATGCCCTATTGCATCAAAAGCTGACATCCCTGCCAGCCAGAAACCGGTAAAGCAGGCCAAAGTTAAACCCAGATAGATATACCAGAGCGCTTTGGCGGTTTCAGCAATACGAGGGGTTAATTTATTATCTTTTACAGGACCCGGTGTTTCCGCACGATACAATTGCATACCACCAATCCCCAGCATCGGCATGATAGCTACAGCCAACACGATGATACCCATACCTCCTAACCATTGCAGCTCCTGCCTGTAAAAAAGAACACTATGTGGCAAGGCATCCAGCCCCGATAAAACCGTAGCGCCCGTGGTGGTCAAACCGGACATGGATTCAAACACGGCATCAGTGAAGCTAATTGCTAGTTGCTCATAGAGTATTAATGGCAATGCACCAGCAATACCCAGCACCAACCAGAATAAAACCACAACCATAAAACCATCACGTAACCTTAGATCTCCGCGTTGTTTTCTAACCGGCAGAAAAAGTAACAGGCCAGCAACTAATAACAACAAAAAACTAAAGTAGAAAGCCCGTCCTGCATCTTCCTGATAAAGCACGTCGATAATAATGGGTGGCAATAATGTTGTGCTAAACAACATCAGCAACAGACCAATAATGCGTTGAATTACAGCAGTATGCATAATGTCCGCTTATATAAAGGTAATGCCAACCTGAAAGAGTTTTTCAACTTCGTGGATTTTTTTCTTATTCAACAAAAACAGAATAAGGTGGTCTTCAGATTCAATCATAATGTCATGGTGAGCCATCAATACTTCATCACCACGAACAATCGCACCAATGGTCGTCCCTTCAGGCAACTCAATTTGATCGATACGTCGACCGACCACTTTTGAAGTTTTACTGTCCCCATGTGCAACCGCCTCAATCGCCTCGGCGGCACCACGACGCAAAGCATGTACTGCGACCACGTCACCACGACGCACATGCGTCAACAAAGCACCGATAGTGACCTGCTGAGGAGAAATGGCCACATCAATTGATTCCTGATTTTCTATCAAATCAACATAGGCTGGACGATTAATCAAAGACATGACTTTTCTCGCGCCCAGCTCTTTAGCCAGCATAGCAGAAAGAATATTAGCTTCGTCATCATTGGTTAATGAACAGAATACATCCATCTGATCTATATTTTCTTCCAGCAATAAATCCTTATCCGCCGAGTCACCCAGCAATACGATGGCTGAATTTAATTCACGACTTAATAATTGCGCTCGATTTTTACTGTGTTCCAATAATTTAACCTGATATTTTCCTTCCAGTGCCTGCGCCAGGCGCATACCGATATTGCCACCGCCTGCCAGCATAATTCTTCTGAATGGACTTTCCTGTTTGCGCAATTCGGACATGACTGCGCGAATATCTTTGCGCGCAGCAATAAAAAATACTTCATCATCAGCTTCAATCACACGATCGCCTTTAGGCACAATGCCATGACCGCGCCGATAAATTGCCGCTACTCGCGTATCAGTGCCGGGCATGTGCTCACGTAACGTGCTAATTGCATGACCCACCAGTGGTCCGCCGTAATAAGCTTTAACACCAACTAACTGTACCTTACCTTCTGCAAAATCCAGCACCTGCAAAGCACCAGGATATTCAATCAAGCGATGGACATAACTGGAAATAATCTGCTCTGGGCTAATCAAAACATCTACCGGCACAGCACCATTACCAAATAATTCGTCATGTCGTAAATAGGACGCTGATCGAACACGCGCAATTTTTGTAGGAGTGTGAAATAAAGTGTGAGCAACCTGACAGGCAACCATATTGGTCTCATCGCTATTAGTCACAGCGATCAACATATCAGCATCCTGAATACCGGCTTTCTCCAGCACTCTTGGATTCGACGCATGACCGCAAACCGTCTGAATATCCAGACGATCACGCAAATCATCCAGCAACTCAGCTTTTGAATCCACCAGAGTAATATCGTTGAATTCGGAGGCCAGATTAGCGGCGACTGACGAACCCACCTGCCCCGCTCCTAATATCAGAATCTTCATGACTTTTTATACGCAAAAAACCGAATTAATTAATTGACCGACTTGATTTCAAGCTCTTGAAGGCGGGAAGTTTACGCCCTTCCATACAGAAATACAGCCTATTCAATTTCGGACTTACTCAAACAGCAAAAGTAAAAACCATCCGTATCATAATCACCCGGTAATAACTGGCGCCCGTACTGACATGCAAGCCCCCACTGCTCATCCACCTCATCATCAATTAATCTCAATTCAAACGCATCTTTTTGCATTGCTAATAATTTGCTGACCTGAGCTTCATTTTCCTGACACAACACCGAACAAGTGACATACAAAAGCTTGCCTCCAGGAGCCAGCATTTGCCATGCCTGTTGCAGAATTTTCTGCTGAACCTCTGCCAGCGAATTGATATCTTCTTCACGACGGAGTGTTTTAATATCCGGGTGACGACGTATCACACCGGTGGAGGAACAGGGCGCATCGACCATAATGCGGTCGAATAATTTGCCATCCCACCACGAGGCATCACTGGCATCGGCAACGATCAGCTCGGCTTTCAAATTCAAACGTTGCAGATTTTCTCTGACCCGTGTCATCCGGCTTTCTTCCAGCTCGACCGCCACCATGATTTCTAAATCAGGTTCAAGCTCAAGCACATGACAGGTCTTGCCACCGGGCGCGGCGCATAAATCCAGCACGCGCTGGCCTTTATGCGCATCCAGCAAATGAGCGGCTAGCTGTGCGCCAGCATCCTGAACCGAAACCTGACCCTGAGTAAAACCCGGTAAGGAGATCACATCCACGCCCTGCTCCAGCTTTAAAGCCTGTTGTGCATAAGGATGCGGCGATGATGACAGCCCCTGCTCCTGCAATAAGGCTTTATAAGCTTCGGTGGAATTTTGCATCGCATTCACCCGCAACCACAATGGTGGACGCTGGTTATTGGCCTGCAGAATTTTTTGCCAGTGTTCCGGCCAGTCTTTTTTTAATAATGAGATCAGCCAGTAGGGGTGTGAATAATAAGCTTCCTGATTGGCTTCCATTTTTATCAGACAGGCCTGCTGGTCACGAATAAACGAACGCAACACGCCGTTGATCATGCCTTTGGCCCACTGCTTGCCCAGACTTTTGCTGGCGCTGACGGCTTCATTGACTACGGCGTAATCGGGTGTACTCAACTCGACCAGCTCATACAAAGCCATCAATAACAGCAACTTTAAATCCTGTTCTTTATTACGTAACGGCTTTTCTAAAAACTGATTGAGTAAAAAATCCAGCTTCCAGTACCAGCGTAGCACACCGTTAACTAGCTCCATCGCCAGTGCGCGCTCACGGCCTTCCAGCTCATCGGCGGCTGATTTTGCCACCACTAGCGAACGCCCCTGCACCAGCACCTGCTGCAATATATTCAGCGCAACCTGTCGGGCCGAAACCGGTTTCGGCTTATTTTTAGATTTGCCGGCGATAATGCTTACTCCGCACCCAGCACTTGACCATCGAGATGATGCGCGTTGGCAAAATCAGCTGCCGCCATCACTTTCTTGCCAGATGGCTGCACCTGCAGCAAGCGCATCACACCTTTACCGGTGGCAACCTCAATACCTGCACGGCCACAGCTCAATACGGTACCGGCAAGCGCTGTTGAAGTTATATTCAGCACTTCCGACTGCCAGATCCGCAACACCTCGCGCTGGTTTTTTTTCTGCCAGTGGGTAAACGCCACCGGCCATGAATTATAAGCACGCACACAGCGATCAATTTGCAGTGCCGGCAATGACCAGTCGATCATCGCTTCCTGCTTGCTCAGTTTGCTGGCATAGGTCGCGAGCGCATCATCCTGTTTCTGCGCTGTGATTTTCCCTTCGATGAAATCAGGCAACATTGCCATTAAAATTTCTGCGCCCATGGCCATTAAACGATCATGCAAACTGGAGCCGGTTTCATCAGGGCGAATACTGCATTCCACTGATGCCAGCATATCGCCGGTATCCAGCCCCTTGTCCATCTGCATGATGGTAATACCGGTTTTGTCATCATCCGCCAGAATTGCACGCTGGATTGGCGCCGCACCTCGCCACCGCGGCAACAATGAAGCATGCACATTGATGCAGCCCAGACGTGGAATATCCAGCACCGCCTGCGGCAGCAGTAAACCATAAGCGGTCACGATCATTAAGTCCGGCTTTAGTTCACGTAAAACAGTTTGATCACTTTCGGACTTGAGTGTTTCCGGTTGCAGCACAGGAATACCGTGCTCGAGCGCCTTCTGCTTGACCGGCGATGCGCGCAATTCACAGCCACGACCGGCGGGGCGATCTGGCTGGGTATAGACGGTAACAACGTTGTAGCCCGCCTCGATCAATGCCGTCAATGGCGCCACCGCGAAATCCGGTGTTCCGGCATAAATAATTCGAATGGATTTAGACACGCTTATCTCTCTTTATAATCACAGCCGGATGCTGGCCGGACATTCATCGATCCTGCCCAACTTTAAACATTGACGCCTAAACGACGACTCTTCTCAATTTTTTTTCTGAGCCGCTGCTGCTTGAGCGGGGACAGATAATCAACAAACAGATTGCCCTGAAGATGATCGATCTCGTGCTGGATGCAAACCGCCAGCAAGCCGTCTGCCTTCAAAGTAAACTCTTTGCCGTCACGATTCAGCGCCCTCACCGTAACACGCTCGGCCCGCCGAACTTTGTCGTAAATATCCGGCACAGACAAACAACCCTCCTCAGACTCTTCTTCTCCGTCGCTCTCTATAATCTGTGGATTAATCAAACATAACGGCTGATCCTTTTCTACGCTTATATCAATCACAACCACCTGCTGATGTACATTCACCTGCGTCGCTGCCAGGCCTATACCCGGCGCTTTGTACATAGTTTCAAACATATCGTCGACCAATCGACGAATCTGATCATCAACCTTTTCTACAGGCTTGGCCTTAGTGCGCAAACGATTATCCGGATAATGCAATATTTCAAGTTGTGCCATATTAATTTCTTCAGATAAGAGCTAGTTCTGGGATTTCTGCTAAAATTGTTGAAAACTTACTTAATAAATCGAAGTTTATCAGCTAAACTGTTGAAAACAACGGATAATTTCAGGGAAATACTGGGGTATAAAATAACAATGAACACACCCATCACCTTTACCAAATATCTAATTGTAACCTTTTTGCTGGTTTCAGGCGTATCCGCCTGTTCATCCCCGGCCAAACATGCACCTGATGTTTCTCAGGCGAATATCACCGCTCCTGTTGAGGCTGCCCGCCCGCAAGCCATTGAAAACCAAACAGATAACGACGAACAGAAAAATAGTTCTATTCGTATAAAAACAAGCCACCCACGCCAGTATACGGTGAAAAAGGGTGACACATTATGGGATATCTCAAGTCAGTTTCTAAGAGATCCCTGGTACTGGCCTGAGATCTGGCACAAAAATCGTCAAGTTGAAAACCCGCATCTGATTTACCCTGGTGATGTACTGACACTGATTTATGTTAATGGGCAACCACAAATCGAAGTCAATGGAACAACAACTCAACAAAAAGTAACGCACACAACAGCATCGGCTGACCAGCCTCCTCTACGCGTGGTCAAACTCAGCCCATCCATCCGCAAACAGGGACTGGATGCCAGTGTTATTACTATTCCGGGTGATGCGATACGACAGTTCCTGACAAAACCTCGCGTGGTCACCAAAGAAGAGCTGGAAAGTGCGCCTTATATTCTAGCTAGTGATGACAACCATTTAATTATGGGACAGGACAACACTATTTACATTCGTGGTGAACTGGACAAAGAACGCGTTCGTTTTACCGTATTCCGCCCGGGTGACGAATTAACTGATCCAGAAACAGATGAAGTTCTAGGTTATGAAGCCATCTATGCCGGTGAAGCTCATGTTAAAGAATATGGTGATCCTGCCATTGGCAACCTCACCAGCACCGAACGTGAAGTATTAATCGGTGACCGCCTGCTTCCTATAGACAAAAGCAAGATCAGCAACCTGTATTTCCCACACGCACCTGATCTTAATGTAAAAGGACAGATCATTTCTCTATTCGACGCTCTATTTGGTATTGCCAAGTATCAAGTTGCTATTATTAACAGAGGTAGCCGTGATGGCCTGGAAATCGGTCACTTACTGGAAACTCAATCATCCGGGGACATCGTCAAAGATAGCTTCAGCCTCAGAGAGCGAGGCAATATTCAGCTACCTGATAAACGCAGTGGCTTGATGATGATATTCCTTACCTTTGACAAAGTCAGTTACGGCTTAATTTTAGAATCGACTCTGGTTATCAATAATCACGACGTTGTTGTTACACCACAATAAACCAATTTATCTCAGGACACATAGTCAGGGATGAGCAGTGTCAGGGACTGGTTGGTTTTGCTGCATACCAATGGACTGGGGGTTGCTGGTTTTCATAAACTCCTGTGCGCGTTCAAACAACCTGAAAAAATTCTGGTCTCCAATGGCTCGAAAATATCTGGGCTTGGCTTCAGCCAGGAAGTCATTACTGCCATCAAACAACCTGACCTTGATGCAGTACAAGCTGACATTAAATGGCTTGAGTCCTCAGAAAATCATCACATCATTACCCTGTTTGATTCAAAATACCCGCTACAACTAAAAACCATCAGTCACCCGCCCCCTGTCCTGTTTGTACGTGGTGACCCTGATTACCTAAGTCAACCACAGCTAGCCATGGTAGGTAGTAGAAATCCTACGGCATCAGGCAAAAGAACTGCCAGTGATTTTGCCAAATACCTTTCCAATTCAGGTATTACCATCACCAGCGGCCTGGCCCATGGCATTGATGGCGCCAGCCATCAAGGCGCTCTGCAAGGCATTGCCGGCACAGTTGCACTAGTGGCTCACGGCCTGGATATTGTTTACCCCGCTGCCCACCGCGCCCTTGCTGAAGAAATTTCCAGACACGGCGCGGTGGTATCTGAAGTACCGATTGGTACCGAACCTCATCGCAGCCTGTTCCCACGCCGAAATCGAATCATCAGCGGTCTATCACTGGGCACACTGGTCGTTGAGGCCGCACTCAAAAGCGGCTCATTGATTACAGCAAAACATGCACTTGAACAAAGCCGAGAAGTCTTTGCCATTCCCGGCTCCATCCACAATCCATTATCTCGCGGCTGCCATCAATTAATACGACAGGGCGCCAAACTGGTAGAAACCGCTGAAGACATCATTGAAGAGCTATTACCTCATCTACCCACACAGATTACACCTACGGCAGAAACGCTAAATATTGAGAAAAATGAGCTTACACTTGACCCCGATCACCAAAAACTGCTCAAATGCCTCCAATATGAGGCCATTGCCATCGATGAACTGGTCGATCACAGTGGTTTTTCAGCGGCCGAAGTGGCTTCCATGCTGTTAATTATGGAGCTCGAAGGCCAGGTTGTGAATGAGGGCGGTAGATATACACGTGTAAAGTAACACCTCTCGCTATACCTCATCCCTATAACAAGTGGATAAAACTAGAATTATGCTGATCAAACAATCCGTCGTCGATGTACTGATGTTTCTCTTTGAAGAATATCTGGGTGACAACAATGAAGCTATGGACGAACGCAATAATATGCAAGTTCTTCTTGAAGAAGTGGGTTTTCAACATCAGGAAATCGATCAGGCCTTTAACTGGCTTGAAGATCTTGCTCTGTTACGCGAAGGCGGCGACTACATACCCGCGCAAACAGATAGCATCCGTATTTTTAGCGATGTTGAGAAAAATATACTTGATGATGAATCCATTGGCTTCCTGATGTTTCTGGAACAGTCTGATGTCCTCACACCAATTACGCGTGAACTGGTGCTCGACCGTATCATCGCACTTGATCTCTCACTGGATATAGAACAACTTAAATGGATTGTCATGATCGTACTTCACACTCATCCAGGCGAAGAAAATGCTTTTGCATGGATGGAAGGTTTAGTCTTCAATGATGTTGTTGACTATATTCAGTAATTCCCGCATTTTTAATTAACCCAACGTGTAGCACCCCGCATGAGCAAAAACCTTGTTATTGTTGAATCACCAGCAAAAGCAAAGACCATAGAAAAATATCTGGGCAAGGACTTTAAAGTTCTGGCTTCCTATGGTCACGTGCGCGATCTCATTCCTAAAGAAGGTGCGGTCGATACTGAGCATGATTTCGATATGAAATATCAGCTCATTGATCGCAATGAAAAACACGTCGATAAGATTATCCAGTCTTTAAAAAAAGCAGACAACCTCTATCTCGCAACCGACCTTGACCGCGAGGGGGAAGCCATTTCCTGGCACCTTTATGAGTTGCTTAAAGAAAAGGGCCTGCTTGAAAATGTTAATGTAGCTCGCGTGGCCTTTAACGAAGTCACCAAGCGCGCGATTAAAGAGGCGATCGCTTCACCCAGAGAATTATCTTTTAACCTGGTCAATGCTTATCTGGCCAGACGCGCGCTGGATTACCTGGTGGGCTTCAACCTGTCGCCACTATTGTGGAAAAAAGTACAACGTGGTTTATCGGCAGGCCGCGTGCAAAGTCCGGCACTACGTCTGATTGTTGAACGCGAAATAGAAATAGAAGAATTTGATCCTCAGGAATACTGGACCATCGAAGCCGATCTTGCCAAAGACAAACAGCAGTTTCTGGGCAAGCTGAATTTATATAAAAACGAAAAAATAAAACAGTTCAGCATCACCGACGAAAAATCAGCCACTGAAGCGCGCAGCACATTACTGGCTACCGCAAATGGCCAACTCTCCGTCGACAAGATTGAGAAGAAACAACGCAAACGAAATCCTTCTCCGCCATTTACTACTTCGACCCTACAACAGGAAGCGTCGCGCAAACTTAGATTCACTGCGCAACGCACTATGCGTACGGCGCAGAATTTATATGAAGGCATCAACATCGGCGGCGAGACAGTTGGTTTAATCACCTATATGCGTACTGACTCATTGTCGCTGGCCAGCGAAGCGATCGATGAAATTCGCAACCTGATCAATCAACGTTATGGCAAAGATAACCTGCCCGATGAAGCTCGCGTATTCAAAAACAAATCAAAAAATGCACAGGAAGCGCATGAAGCGATCCGCCCCACTTCGGTTAACCATACACCCGAAGACCTAAGGCAATATTTAAAACCCGATCAACTTGCACTCTATGAGTTGATCTGGAAACGCACCATGGCCTGCCAGATGATCCATGCCACACTGGATACGGTGAGCGTTGATTTAGGCTGCGGCCAGGGCAATGTCTTTCGCGCCAACGGCTCGACCATACGCCACCCCGGTTTCATGTCAGTCTACATGGAAGGCGCAGACGACAACAAATCTGATGACGACGAAGAAAAACTGTTGCCCGAACTCAAGGAAGGCGAGAAAGTCACGCTACTGGACATCAAAAGCGATCAGCACTTTACCGAACCACCACCGCGCTTCTCGGAAGCCAGCCTGGTTAAAACACTGGAAGAATATGGCATCGGCCGCCCGTCTACTTACGCCAACATTATTACGACACTGGTTAACCGAGGCTATGTTGATCTGGAAAACCGCCGCTTTACGCCCACTGACATTGGCCGTATTGTTAATAACTTCCTGACCGAACACTTCACTCGCTACGTTGATTATGAATTCACTGCCAATCTTGAAGATGAACTCGATAGTGTTTCACGCGGCGAAGAAGACTGGATACCACTGCTGAAAAATTTCTGGCAACCGTTTAAAGAACTGGTTGATGATAAAGAAGCCAATGTCAGCCGTGCAGATGTTGCGCAGTCGCGTCATATTGGCACTGATCCGAAAACCGGCAAACCTATCAGCGTGCGCATGGGTCCTTACGGTCCCTTCGTACAAATTGGCGACAAGGACGATGAAGACAAACCCCAGTTTGCCAGCCTCAAGCCCGGCATGAAAATGAACGATGTCACCATGGATAACTACGAGAGCTTATTCGTATTACCACGTGAACTGGGCGAATCAGCGGAGGGCGAGCAAATTTCATCTAATGTTGGCCGCTTCGGACCCTATGTTAAATATGGCAGCAAATTTGTTTCCATCAACAAGGCGTATCAGGATCAGGGTATTGACCCGTACAACATTACCCTGGAACAGGCCCTGGAACTGGTCGCGGCAAAAAAAGAATTTGATGCCAATAAATACATCAAGAGTTTTGAAGGCACCAATATCGAAGTACTGAACGGCCGTTTTGGACCTTATATTACTGATGGTGAGAAAAACGCAAAAATCCCCAAGGACAGAGAACCCAAGGATTTAACACTGGAAGAATGTGAAAAACTTCTAGCCGAAGCACCTGTGCGCAAGGGACGCGGCAAAAAGAAAGTTGCCAAGAAAAAAGCCGTTAAGAAGAAAGCAGCGCCCAAGAAAAAGGTTGCTAAGAAAAAGGCATCGACCAAAAAAGCAGCGCCCAAGAAAAAAGCGTCGACTAAAAAGAAAACCGTTAAGAAGAAATAAATAAACTATGGCGAGCCATTTTGCCATTCAGTTTGCAGTACACCAGATTCGTCAGGGTGGCGTTATTATTTATCCCACCGATACGGTCTACGGCCTGGGCTGCGACCCAATGAATCTCGATGCCATCAATTATTTATACCACATCAAGCAAAGAGAACCTGGAAAAGGCCTGATTCTGCTTGGCCACACGCTGGAACTTTTCGAAGATTATATTGAAGCACCCTCTGCCAGCGATCAAAAAAAAATAACGTCTGCAGACAGGCCCACCAGCTGGATCGTTTCGGCAAAGCCATCTCTACCCGACTGGCTAACCAACCCGCAGAGAACAGTGGCTATTCGTATCACCCAACACCCTGTAGTCAGTGAACTTTGCCAACAACTGAATCACCCTATTGTATCGACCAGCGCCAACTTGAGCGGAAAAAAAACCATCGTCAATGCCCTACAGGCGCATAAATATTTTCATGATAAAGTAGACGCCATATTAATCGACGACCGCCACCTCAGCGGCCAGGCCTCCACCATAAAAAAACTAGACACACTTTCAACTGTACGCCCATAACATCGAGTCAAGCCATGTCACAACCTGATACCCAAGCCGTCAAAGAATACCTTCTCAGCTTACAAAAAAATATTTGCGATTCTCTTGCCGGTGAAGATGGCCAGGCAGATTTCATTATTGATGAATGGCAGCGGGAAAATGGTGGCGGTGGCGGCATCACCCGCGTACTCACCAATGGCGCTGTATTCGAACAGGCTGGCGTAAACTTTTCACACGTCACCGGTGGCCAACTGCCTGCCTCGGCAACAGCGCACCGCCCGGAGCTGGCCGGGCGCGAATTTGAGGCCATGGGCGTATCGCTGGTGATTCACCCACGCAACCCGAACATTCCAACTTCACACGCCAATGTACGATTTTTTATCGCCACTAAAGAAGGCGCTGATCCGGTATGGTGGTTTGGTGGCGGCTTTGACCTGACTCCTTATTATGGCAACAAAGAAGACTGTATTCACTGGCACAAAACTTCAGCACAGGCATGCCAGTCATTTGGTAATGAGGCTTATCCAAAATATAAAAAATGGTGCGATGAATATTTTTATCTAAAGCACCGTGACGAGCAACGCGGCATCGGCGGTTTATTTTTCGATGACTTAAACGAAGGCGGTTTTGCCCAATGCTTCGATTTCACCCGCAGCGTCGGCGACCATTATTTAAAAGCTTATTTACCAATTGTGCAGCGCAGAAAGAACACCACATACACTGATCAGCAACGCGAGTTCCAGCTTTACCGTCGCGGCCGCTACGTCGAGTTCAATCTAGTTTATGATCGAGGCACTTTATTTGGCCTGCAAACCGGGGGCCGAACAGAATCAATATTAATGTCACTACCCCCGGTTGTACATTTTAAATACAACTGGAAACCTGCAGCAGGTAGTGCCGAAGCAGAACTCTATAATTACTACCTAAAACCTAAAGACTGGTTAAGCATTAAATAATCTGACTTTTATTTGTAACACGCTGAATCGGCAGCTTTACTACATTACCATGTGGCAGGAACTCAAGTGGAGGCGATATGTAGTTACCCTGAACACGATCAACCCCACATACTTTCAATAAACGCATCACCTCAGGACTTTCAACGTACTCAGCAACCGTTGTTCTGGATAAAGAATGCGCGACATCATTCATTGCGGTGACGATAGCACGATCGATTGAGCCTCGCGCCATATTTTTTACAAACTGGCCATCAATTTTCACACTATCTGATGGCAGACTCTTAAGTTGTGAGAAAGAACAAAAACCCGAACCAAAATCATCCAGAGAAAAACGACAGCCAATCTCAGTCAAAGCAGAAATAAATAAATTTGCCTGATTCATATTTGCGATAGCACTGGTTTCAGTAATTTCAAACACCAATGCTTCTGGCGAAATATCATATTTTTTAATCAGAACTTTAATCTGATCAGCTGCATCATCGTCATCCAGAGTATTACCTGACAGATTTATTGATAAACCAATTTTTCCCTGTTGATGCCCTATCGCAACCAGCGCACGTAAGGCATGTTCAATGACCCACATATCGATATCGATCATCATATTAAATCGTTCTGCTGTCGGAATAAATGAATCCGGTAGATACAGCTCGCCACTATCTGTACGCAACCTTATTAGAACTTCATAACTATAATGTTCCTTGTTCATTTTTAAATATTGCTGCCACAACATTCCGTTTTGAATCGGTAGATCAACCAGATCAACATCAGATAAATCCAGAATGGGCTGAAAATGCAACTCAAAATCATCATTCTGTAACGCTTCACGTAACCGTGTTGACCAGCCTAATTCGCTGCCCATGACGTTTCTTTCATCATCATTTTTATCATACATATGCGTCTGATTGCGGCCCATACGTTTAGCAATATGACAGGCGATATCAGCATCCGACAGAACGTCACCTGCTGTCGTTTTTTCACCTTCTATCATCGCCACACCGACACTAGCCTGCACATGATAGGATTTATCTTCGTGTGCGACACGTAACGCGGTTAGTGCTTTGCGACACTCATCTGCCAGACTCATGGCCAGATCCTGATCGACATTTTTCAGGATAATAGCGAACTCGTCGCCGCCGATACGCGCAACCACATCATTGATTCTTAACTGTTTAACCAGAGCATTACTAATTTCGATTAATAATTTATCACCCGCATCATGGCCAACCGTATCATTCACATACTTAAATCGATCCAGATCAAGAAACATAATCGCACTATGCCTGCCACTACGCTGTACCCGGCTAATCTCTTCTTCCAGTTGAGATTCCAGATAACGACGGTTATAAACTTCTGTTAAATAATCATGAGTAGCCTGCCAACGCAAACGTTCTTCCAGCATTTTTTGATTAGAAATATCACGGAATGCTACGACAGACCCTTCCTGCTTATTATTTATATTAAGTGGATATAAAGTACATTCCACAGGTACAGCTTTACCCGATTGATGTTTGAATCGTGTTTCCCAACTTCGCAACACTTCTCTATTCTGATAAGCAATACGCAGTTGATCATCTTCGACGGTTGAATCTTCATCCTGAAAGTGAAAAAATTCACATGCTCTCTCACCAGTCAAATCCTGTGATGCTTCCAGCCCCAAAAGGTTATAAGTCATGGGATTTGCAAAAGTAATCAGTCCCTCATTATCGACCCCATAAACACCTTCACCTACCGACTCAAGAATAGCAGCCAGCCCTTCGCGCTGTTTTTCAATTGAGCGTTGTACTTCAATAAAACGACTCATGGCTGAGATACGTGCAAGAAATAATTCTTCTGCTTCATTTTTAAAGAAACATTCGATGGCGCCGGCCTGCAAACAATCACGAATGGCTGAGTCCAGATAGGTGCCAGTAATAACAGCGGTACGTATTCTTTCCGTACGTGGATCATCGCGAAGTTTTTGGCATAACACATAACCATTTTCACCCGGCATAAAATAATCCACGATAGCAATATCAAAATCTTTTTCCTGCGCTATTTCGTAGGCCTGCTGCACCGAATTCGCTGTTTCAACCTGATAACCATTTCGTCGTAATAACCGGCTGTAGTAGACAACAATACTTTTTGAATCATCCACAAAAAGAATTCGAGTGGGTTCAGAGGTACGGGAAAAACAATTCTGATCCTCTACATGCCGATCATCTGGTCCCAGCATAGATTGCAACGATACCACCGCTTCCTGATAGTTTTCCCACGGTACCATGGCAGAATTTGACCGTGCACTGGTCCAGTTAAGCACATTCAAATCAGCATCATTGGATAACAGGACAACAGGAAGTTCACTATAAGGCTCACGATTAAACAGCTCCAGTAACTGTGCTGATTCAGCCTGATGTTTGTAATTGGTGAGACCAACAATCAGCCCGTGCAGGTTCTGACTGGCTTGCTGCAATAATTCAGTAGCTGACTTGAATGAGCCTGACTCTACCAGCTCAAAGCCCTGTTTTTCTACCAGTTTGCCCAATATATAACGTAGAGTTGCCGATTCTTCGACGATCAATATTCTTTGTACAACTGAATCAGTCATTGGCACTTCCTCACTGGAACAGCGAACCCCGGTGTGTAGCTAAATGCCTGCACACACCTATGCAACGACAGCTTAGGGCATGGATCAGAAAAACTCCTTTGTGACTATATAGTCAAATTTCAAGGCTTTTTCCTGTTTTAATCAAAAATTCCTCCGTATTTACAATCCCTTCAAATCACGATGGATGCCAGATATTTATCAGGCTGATACAATAGCCCGCAATTGATTGAACATTGGAGATCATCATGTCAAAAGTCGATATTTTTCAAGGCATTCGCATGCGCCGAATGCGCCGTGACGAGTTCTCACGTCGATTAATGCGTGAACACCATGTACATAGCGACGATCTGATCTATCCTATGTTCGTCATCGAAGGCGACAATAAACGCGAAGCAGTGGCCTCCATGCCCGGCGTCGAGCGCGTCAGCATCGACCAGCTGCTGCTCGAAGCCGAGCAATGCCTCAAACTGGGCATCCCCGCCATTGCCCTGTTCCCGGTGGTCGGTAACGAGAAAAAGTCCGATGCTGCCGAAGAAGCCTTCAACCCGAACGGCCTTGCCCAACAGGCGGTGCGTGCGCTGAAAGCCAAATTCCCCGAGCTGGGCGTAATTACCGATGTCGCCCTCGACCCGTTCACCAGCCACGGTCAGGACGGTCTGATTGACGAAACCGGCTATGTACTCAACGATGAAACCATCGAAGTGCTGGTCAATCAGGCCCTCTCGCACGCCGAAGCCGGTGCCGATATCGTGGCCCCCTCGGACATGATGGATGGCCGAGTCGGCGCGATCCGCGAAGCGCTGGAAGAAGCGGGCTACATTCACACCCGTATCCTCGCCTATTCCGCCAAGTACGCCTCCAGCTTCTACGGTCCGTTCCGCGATGCAGTTGGCTCCTCGGCCAACCTCGGCAGCGGCAACAAATACAGCTACCAGATGGACCCGGCCAACTCCGATGAAGCTATCCGCGAAGTCGCGCTCGATCTGGACGAAGGCGCGGACATGGTCATGGTCAAACCCGGCATGCCTTACCTCGACATCGTGCGGCGCATCAAAGACGAATTTGGCGTACCCACCTTCGTGTATCAGGTCAGCGGCGAATACGCCATGCTAAAAGCCGCTTCACAAAACGGCTGGCTGAATGAGCGAGCCGTGGTCATGGAAAGTCTGCTGTCGATGAAACGCGCTGGCGCCGACGCCATCCTCACCTACTACGCCAAAGACGTCGCCCAGTGGCTGGCCGAATAAATGGCCGACACCCGCACGGACAAGATTGATCGCTACGCCGTTTTCGGCAACCCGATCAGCCACAGCAAGTCACCGCAAATCCACACCCTGTTCGCCGAGCAGATGGGCCAGCCACTCATCTACACCGCCGAACTCGCCGAAGTCGACGACTTTGAACAACGCGTGCGTGAGTTTGTGAAAAACAACGGCAAAGGCCTGAACATCACCGTACCGTTCAAACAGCAGGCCTGGCAACTGGCTGACCATCGCAGCGCGCGCGCCGAAAGAGCCGGTGCAGTGAACACGCTCGTCGTCGAAGCCGATGGCCGTTTATTTGGTGAAAATACCGACGGCATCGGCCTGGTGCGCGACCTCATCGAAAACCATGACATCGATCTGCAAGCCAAACGCATTCTGATCATCGGCGCCGGTGGCGCCGTACGTGGTGTTATCGAACCCCTCCTCAACGAACACCCCACCGAACTGGTGATTGCCAATCGCACCGTCACCAAAGCCATACAACTGGCCATCGACTTTGCCGACCTCGGCAAAATTTCAGGCTGCGGTTTTGAAGATCTGGAAGGCGAAACCTTTGATATCGTGATCAATGGCACCTCGGCCAGCCTGCAAGGTGATTTGCCGCCGCTGCCGGATCATTTGTTCAACGCCAACGCCTGTGCTTACGACATGATGTACGCGTCCAAACCGACGGTATTTATGCAATGGGCCAGCGAGCATGGCGCGGCAAAAGTGCTTGATGGTTTGGGTATGCTGGTAGAACAGGCAGCGGAAGCGTTTACGCTGTGGCGGGGTGGCTTACCAGAGACGAAGCCGGTGATTGAAGCAATTAGGGATTCGTTGAAATAAATCGCTTTAGATTTTATAGCGCGGACACACTATCAGTGTCCGCGCTATCAGTACTTTTACTCAAACCCGCACGATTTGTGAACGCATACTGTAAAGCACATAAAGTACTTCTTCCTGTTCGCGTTGACCAATATTGTTTTTCTCAAGTGCCGCAAGAGCATCGTCAAGCACAGCCATAAACTCAGATGCGGAAATATTCATGCCTTTATGCGCCGCCAGCATGTCTTTTCCCTTATAAACATTTTTCCCACCTGTTCCTGTTATAAAAAAGGTCGCGGCGGCATTTTTTAATCCTGCCACATCGCTTTCCGCAAATCGATTAGATACCGTCTGGTTAACTAAATGATTATCTATGACATCATTAGCAATGGCTGTAATACCCTCATTTCCACCCAGTCTTTCAAATAGTGATTGACTCATTAGATCACTCCTGTCCGTTTATTAATTAGCAAAATTATTACCTTGAAAATCAAAGTACATGTAACATAACACCGAGTTAAATTTTGTTTAAGTACAAAATTTGTAGTTATAAATACCTTATCAATTTAAAGGAAGAATAATTATGAAAACTTATGGACAGTTCTGCCCATTAGCACAAGCGACGCAATTACTTTGTGAACGTTGGACATTAATTATTATTCGGGAATTAATTGCAGGCAGCACGCGTTTTAACGAGCTCCAAAAAGGCGTTCCACTGATGTCACCTTCTTTGCTCTCAAGCAGACTTAAACAGTTAACAAAATCTGGTGTAATTGAAGTAATCGGTAACAAAGGTAATCATACTTATCATCTCACTCAGGCCGGCAAAGAACTGAGGCCAGTCGTTGAGTTACTCGGCGCATGGGGACACCGTTGGGCGCAATCTAATTTAAACAACGGTGATTTAGATGCAGGTTTATTGATGTGGGATATGCGCCGTACGGTAGACCCCGCCAAATTCCCCATGCATCGAATCGTTGTTCAGTTTGAATATCCAGATGCACCTATTGGCGCGAAAGACTGGTGGCTAGTTTCTGAAAATGGAGAGATCGATTTGTGCCTGAATGATCATGGTTATGAAATCGATATTATGATCAAATGTTCGCTTAAAGTTATGACTGAAATATGGGTTTGTGCACAAAATTTTAATGATGCTGTTAAGACTGGTGACATCAATATTATAGGTGACCCCAAACTCATACATAAACTACAGGAGTGGCTACGTTCAAGCCCGTTATCACGACTAGGGACATTGGATGTTTTGCCGAAACTGGATTGGGGATTCACTTAAAAAAATATTTTATTATTTCTGCACAGGCCGGAGCAGTAGCGCGTGGATGCACTGTTAACGAACCAAAGGATAGAATCCAGTTTGAGTTTTTGTGCAATTACTAAATCTTCGTACTAATTCATAGTTCTGGTGGTAGTGGGTAGTCGCACCCACTACCACTGAAACATCAGATTAGGTTCGCTAGAAGAAAAAACCAGAATCTCTCACATGCGTTCGAGATGACAGAAAGCTCGTCGCTGTGCTCTGTCGGAATGACACACAACTAATCCAGCCAAAAATCCACTTCCTGCAGTTTCAAAAATTCCTCCGCCTGTTCACCCTGTAACATCGCCATGGTCGACATCATCCCTGCTTCAACACAGGTAGGTGCAGCAACACTCACCGTGTGCGGTGCGTTGGGTACTGACCAGCCGGTTCTGGGGTTGAGCACGTGACTGTAACGTACACCGTCTTTCAACAGAAAACGATGCGCATCGCCGCTGGTGGCGATGGCGCCGCGGTTGAGTTGAAATAAACCAACGGCGTTGTCCTTGCCGGTGATTAATCGACCGACTGACCAGCAGGCTTTGTTTTTTCGTTCGCCGGTAGTGGCGAGGTCGCCGCCGAAATTAATCAGCACGCTTTCTTTGGTTAAGCTTCGGGCGATTTGCACGCAGCGGTCAACGGCATATTCCTTGCCGATGCCGCCGAGGTCGATTTCCATGCCAGCGGGCATCTGTAGCGTCTGATCTTGCCATGTCACTTTCGACCAGCCGACATAATCCAGTACCGCGTTCACGGCAGAAGCTTCCGGCACTTTGTCACTGCCATCAAACTTCCAGACTTTGCGCAGCACGCCGGAGGTGATATCGAACAGGCCTTCGCTCATCTGGGTGAGCTGGTCGGCAAAATCGATCAGCCTTGCGGTTTCGTCATCGACTTTCACCGGCGCACTGTTGGCGTTGTTGATCTGATAAATGATGTTGTCGTCACGATAGCGGCTGAATTTTTTTTCGATGCGCTGCGCTTCGGCCATCACCGCTTCGAGAATGCGCGCGGCCAGTTTTTTATCCTCGACCTCCATCAGCACTTCGCAGGGGCTGGCCATGGCCATAAAGCGGCCGTGCCAGTAACCGGCTTCGTGTTTCAAATTTAAACGCCTGGCTTTTGTTTTTTTCATAAAAAAAGGGCTTCCGAAGAAGCCCTAAACATAATCGATTAATGAAATGCACACAATATTCGTTTCTAGCTAATCAATCATCACCACACAAAGGAATAGTTTAGCTGCAGCATGATCGCACTCAGATCGGGGGTTTCCTGCCCGGCGGGCACGGCACCATCGTTGACTGATTGCGTGATCAGTTCACCGCGTACCGAGAACTCGCTGTTATCGTCCATGGGAATACCATACTTCAGGCCCAGCGTTGTTGTAGTCGATTCTGCCAATCGGTAGTCATGGCTGGCGTAATCAACCAGTACATCACCAGCGGTATTAATATCGGTGCCGAGCACCAGATTATGCCGGTAAAAATCAGCCGCCGATTGCGAGTAATAACGCACGTGCGGTTGCAGATAACTTGCCGCCAGTTCGTAACGGTATTTCAAATCCAGGGTATGCGATTTGATACCCCAGTCATCGGAGTAATAACGGTACGAAGCATTGATCACGTCTTCATCCAGATGATGCACTGCCTTGAGGAACAGACTGCTTTTCTGGCGTGAATCGGGACGCTTTTCAAAAACGTAAGGCAGGTCATTTGCTGTTAAAAATGCCGTTGATGGCAGACCAGCAACCGGGTCATCAACTACCGTCACAATTTTGTACGGATCATTCTGGTAACCGCTGACCGTGCCCAGTGAAAGGTTCAACTGCACCATGGTTTTTCGATCAATGACCTGCGTTATGCCCACCATAAAATCGATGATGGTTTTTGTTTCACTACTGCCATCAATATTCTGGCTAGCGCCTTGATCACGCATCGGCGCAAATTCAATAGGAACGCCGCCACCAGGCTTGACCGTGTCATTGTTATAACCCACGCCCGCACTCAAGGTGGTATTACGATTATTAAAGTCTTTAGAATAATTCGCGCTCACACCCATGGAGAAGTAATCGTGCTCACCTGAAAGATTTGCACCCCAGATAATTTTCGACATACGATCCAGCGACTGCGTGTAATCTGCGCCTAAGGCAACTCGGACATCTCTGAAAGTTGAATCTAATGGCGTATCACCCGGTGCAATGGTGTAAGAACTCTCACCTGATGGAGTGGTAAATGTTTGTGCAACACCGTTGACAGCATAAGCGCCATTAGGGGTTGCGCCGGTCAGGGCATCGACCACGACGCGCAGGTCAATTCGGTCATCATCACCAATGTTACGTCCCATATAAATGGCGGGCTCGGCAGCCTGTACGCGGCCATCAGCTTCACCGTAATAGAGAAACGCGGTATCAACATCCCAGTCATTTTCTGCCGCATTCGCAACCGGGGTCGCCACCTGCAACAGCGCACATGTCGCTGCGGCCATCTGGCCTTTAATTTTCTTTAATTGCATCCGCAACCTCCACCACCAACACCCTGGCCACCACTGGAGCCTTCTTTACTGAAATAAATATGTTCATCGTAAAAATTGTCAAAATAATCCGGTACCAGCTGCATCGAATCTTTAGCCAGCAGATCGCGCTCCCACGGCTCAACGCCCATGCTGGAGCAACCGGTCAGTACCAGCGCTGCAAAAATACTCATTAACCACTTCATGTATTCACCCTTACCTATATTTGCTATTTCGATAACAAGTCTTTTATTGCCTGCTCCATTGCGGCCTTGTCTTTCTCACGAAAGCCAATATGCGATGCATAAAGTTTGCCGTCACGACCAATTAGATAACTACTCGGCATACCACGTAACTGATATTCAGAAGCTGTATCACCTGCTTCATCAAAAGCAACTACGAAATTGATATCCATTCCGTCGAGAAATTCATTGGCCAGCTTTCTTTCTTTATCCAGATTAATTGCCAGTACCTCAAGGCCCTGATCTTTATACGTTTCTTTCATCTGATGCACCCAGGGGAATGATTCCTTACAGGGCTTGCACCATGACGCCCAGAAGTCCAGATAAACAACCTTGCCCTTCAATGAACTTAGGTCTATCTGACCGCTAGCGGTTGGTAGTTTAATTGCAGGTGCATCTTCTATCGCAGAAAAAGCCGTTTTGGTAAAAATCACTATCGCCAAAAAAAAGCTATACTTAACCAGTTTCATTTTATTACCCATTCGCTCTATTCATGTAAAGTAAGATTATGGCTCGAGCCTTAAGACAACCTTAAATACCTCTCAAAACATAGTTAAGACTGACTTAAGCTTAATTGATAATTATTCACGCCAACCAAAAAAACAGGATAATTACTTGCGTATTTTATTAGTTGAAGATGACAACCTGCTCGGCAGCGGTCTATTAACCGGATTGAAAAATGATGGTTACTCCGTCGATTGGGTCAAAAAAGGTACGGCCGCATTTTCCGCCATCACAACGACACCTTATGATGCTGTCATTCTGGATATTGGCTTACCTGAAATGAGCGGACTTGAGGTATTAAGCAAAGCGCGCAATAAAGGTATCACCACGCCGATTCTTATCCTTACCGCACAAGATACAATTTCAGATCGCGTCACCGGTCTAGATACAGGCGCCGATGACTATCTAACAAAACCTTTTGATCTTGATGAACTGTATGCACGGCTTCGTGCTTTAACACGACGTTCACGCGGTTTATCCAGCCAGGTCATTCAATATAAACATATCATCATTGATCCTTCGGCTCATTCAGTCATCAGTAATGATAAAACTATTGAATTATCCCGGCGTGAGTTTTCACTACTGACTGAACTAGTCTCAAGTGCCGGGCGAGTTCTATCACGCTCCTTTCTTGAAGAAAAACTTTATAACTGGGATAGCGAAGTTGAAAGCAACACCATTGAAGTTTACATACACCACCTGAGAAAAAAATTTGGCTCAGATATCATAAAAACTATCCGTGGCGTTGGTTACACCGTCCCTAAAGAATAGTGTCTATCACCTACCATCTTATGCTCCGGTTATTTATCGCGACACTAATTATAGTGGGCGGTGGTACATGGCTGGGTTATAAAGACACGCAGGATGAAACCAGCGAGTTGTTTGATGCGCAACTTGCGAGCTCTGCTCGCTTAATGCTCAGCATGGTACAGGCCGATAAAGGCCACAGCGATTTTTCAAGCATTCAAAAATACCTGGATGAGAACAGACCCTTAAACGGAGAACAGACTAACAATAACAAACCAAATCTTGATCTTGACTCGGGCCATATATATGAAACAAAACTAGCCTTTCAGATTTGGGATGGTCTCGGCAATCTAATACTTAAATCAAAAAATTCACCAATACAGCCCATGACCAATAAAGAAAGCGGTTTTGACAATCAAGTTTTTCTTGGTCAGGAGTGGCGAGTATTTAGCCTGCACAGTAACAGCCCTCATTATCAGTGCATCACAGCTGAACGTATTGATGTGCGTGAGGACTTAATCGGCAAACTAAGTTCAGATCTATTTTTATTATTTATTGTTTTAGCACCCGTTCTTTCAGCAGTCATGTGGCTCGCAATCAAACAGGGGCTATCACCACTGCAAAACCTTGCTTCGCAAATAGGCGAAAGGGATGCATCCAAACTTGACGCCGTTTCAGACAGCCATGTACCAAAAGAAATAAAAACCATTGCAGGCGCTTTAAATAGTTTACTGTTACGATTAAGCCATGCAATTGATCGTGAAAAGAGAATTACTTCCGATGCTGCACATGAACTACGAACTCCGCTGGCAGCCGTTAAACTGTATGCTGAATTAGCACAAAAAGCTAGCAATAAGGATGATCGGAAGAACGCTATTAATCATGTAATACAAGGCATTGATCGAACCACTCACCTGGTTGATCAACTGCTGGCGCTGGCCAAACTGGAGCCAGAATCCTTTTCAAAAAACATGAGCACACTTAATCTTAATCATCTGGTGATTGAAGAAACCGCACTGCTTGCACCTATAGCTGGTACAAAAAATATCGAGATTTCAGTCAACAGCTGCGATGAAGCTTTTATAAAAGCCGACAGCACATCATTACGTTTATTGATAAGAAATATTCTGAGCAATGCTATTACATATACACAGAAAAATGGAAAAGTTGAGATTACAATTATTTTAACAAAAGAATCAACCGATCTTGTTATCGAGGATAACGGACCCGGCATTCCTGTTGAACAGTGTGAACGTGTTTTTGAACGATTTTATAGGATGGAAAATCATGATGCCCCAGGGTGTGGCATTGGCCTGTCAATTGTTATGCGTGTTGCTGAATTACATAATGCAGCACTTAAGATGAGCCAGCCTGAAAATGGTACAGGACTGATTATCACTGTCAGCTTTCCTAATAGTTAGAAAAATCAGCTAATAACCATTTAAAAACTTTTCAAACTCGACTGCTGGCAGCGGCACACTGATTAAATACCCCTGAGCAATATCACAACCATATTTTCTAAGCATTTCCATTGCTGCTTCATCTTCAACCCCTTCCGCCACAACTGTTAGACCAAGATTATGCGCCAACTCAATAGTAGAACGCACCACCACTTCATCATCCTTATTGGTGTGTACATTTTTCACAAATGACTGATCTATTTTTATTTCATTTACCGGCAGCTTAATCAAGCGACTTAATGACGAATAACCAGTACCATAATCATCAATTGATAAATGAATACCTAGTTGACACACATACTCAAGCACTTCTTTCAACGAATCATATTCGGATAAAAATAAATTCTCGGTAATCTCAAAGGTCAGGTAACTCCCATTTTTTTTATCACCAATAATTCTATCTAGATTTCTTATGAAATTTGGATCCATTAATGTTTGCGGCGCTAAATTGACCGCTACTCGTAGCTCCTGATTTCTATTCCAGATTATGGCCTGCTGCAATGCTGCCTCAATGGCCCAATAAGTATATTCATCCAGCAATCTATTTTGCTGAAGAACTTTTATAAAATTATTGGGCGAAACACTGCCACGTTCATCACTGACCCAGCGCCCCAATGCTTCTGCAGCAACAAGCTTATTGTTTTTGATAGAAACCTTTGGCTGATAATACAATTTAAACTGCTTCTCTTCCAAAGCACGACGAATATCAGCCAACATAACCAGATGACCTCGTGTCATCTGATCATGATCAGGATCGTATAAGTATAATCCGGCAGAGTTATTTTTTGCTGCATACATAGCTGAATCGGCGTGACTCAACAAGCTACTAGAATCATCACCCTGATTCGGGAATACAGCCACACCAATACTGGCGCTAACCGCTATTTTCATGTTAATGATGTTAAATGTGACATCAAGCAGCGCTTTAATTTCTTTCGCTCTCTGTACCGACTTTTCTTCGTCACAATCTGGCAAAATAATCACAAACTCATCACCGCCCAGTCGCGCCAACGTTTCTTCTGATTTCATATTGCGTTCAAAACGTCGTGCAATTTTCTTCAGCAACAAGTCTCCACGTTCATGCCCCAATGCTTCGTTAACTTCTTTGAATCGATTAAGATCAATCAATAAAAGTCCGACACTCTCTTCGGCCAAAATAGCCTGGGAAATATTACGCGAAAGACGGTCATGAAATAGTGAGCGATTAGCCAGACCTGTAACAGTATCGTATAACGATAAATATTCCAGCTCTTTATTACTCTCTAACAATTGTTTATTGAGTACCTCCAGACGCATACGATAATCATCGTTAATTCTTCTGGTTGTCTCCATATTATTAACCGCCATCGCATTTTCGATGGCTATGGATACGATACTGGCAAACATCTGCAACAAGTTTAAATCTCTTCGCGTAAACTCATCACCACTGATTTTATTTATGCCCGCAATACCACCTAAAAAGTGCCGCCGTCCCTGCATCGGCACCAAAATCATAGTGCCTGCTTCTTCTTCCCAAAGATTTCTTTCATCATCATTCAGTTCATTAAGGACGCCTCTCCACCAGGGTCTTTTGTGTTTCCACACCCAGCCACAGACACCAAACTCAAGAGGAAGAGACTCACCGACGATTTCATTAGAATTTTTACCGGAACCGCCGCGATAGGTATAAGTTTCGCAGTTCTCGTCCAGAATGGGGACTAATAACGTTTCTGCACCCACCAA
The DNA here is from genome assembly GCA_029881035.1 of Gammaproteobacteria bacterium. Lineage (GTDB taxonomy): Bacteria > Pseudomonadota > Gammaproteobacteria > SZUA-229 > SZUA-229 > LH-M37. Next base: position 37,645 of record JAOUNI010000016.1, read on the forward strand.
TGCACGCGCACGCTCCGAAACTATCTGAAAAACTCTATCAAGATCCAGCTCACTACCAATCTCAGTAAAGGTTTTCTGCAATAGATCAATTTCTACCTCTCTGTCTTTGAGGCTTTGATTCAGATCGACTACATTTGATTTTTTATTCTTTGTATTATCAAACACTTAAACGCGCTCTAAAGTTACCAATCTAAAAGCAAGTCGTCCAAGTGTAGTACATATATGTTTCAAAAAATTTATCTTTTATCAAAAAATATTTATAACATGATAACCATCAGGATTTATGTCTCTCTTTAAGCTCTACGTAATGCTGCGCCGAATACTTTAAAAAAGCCTTTTCTTTGTCACTTAACTCACGCACTTTTTTTACCGGTGAGCCCAGCCACAGATAACCGCCCTCCAGCACCTTACCCGGAGGCACCAGGCTGCCTGCACCGACCATGGCTCCGCTCTGAATGACAGCGCCATCCAGTACCACAGAACCCATGCCAATCAGGCATGCATCTTCAACCGTACAGGCGTGTAATACGACATTGTGGCCCACGGTGACATCATTACCCACGACCAGTGGATTACCACCGGGTGCATATTCACTATCGTGTGTTACATGTAGAACGCAGCCGTCCTGTATATTGGTACGCTGACCAATCCTGATCGAATTGATATCACCGCGCACCGAGCACATTGGCCAGATCGAACTATCCACCCCGATTGTCACATTACCTGTCACCACCGCAGAAGCATCGACAAAAGCACTTTCAGCAATTTCAGGTGAATAATATTCAAATTTACGTATAGTCATAGCGCTACAATATTACATTTTTATCTTCACGTACACGATCAGCTAATGCTCAGGTATCATTAGCCACCTATGTCAGCCAATACACTATTCACCACCGCCATCGAACAACTCAAGAAGTGGCATTTGTCATTACATAATCAATTTAGCACGCTCGTCGATAAACAAACCCTCGTTCAAATTCAGCATTTTCGGGCGCAAATGATGCGACAACTGGCCAGATTGAGTGCTCAGTTACAACGTTTAACATTTTTATTGCTACATTTTGCTTCTTTCGCGAAAGATAAAGCCCTGTTCGTAGCAAATAACAGCGCCTTACATACACTCAAATTTTTTAATACCTCCAATAAGGCATTTAAATCGCTCATCAAGGCGATGGCAGTATTGGGCGATAAAGCTTTAGGCGTGATCGACGATCGCAGCCTGCAGGTGCAAAAACGATTAAGTGCAGACATCAGCAAACTCACTTCGCTAGTCAGGGCTATTAGCCTGCAGCAGAAACAACAACTGCTCGATATCTATAACAAGACCGCGCAGTCTCATCTGGCCCAGAAACTCAAACAATACGCCCTGCTTATCCGCCTGGATAAGCCCATCGGCATCCTGCTTTTACTCTGGCCTGCACTGATTGCTTTATGGATTGCCGCCAAGGGCTGGCCGGATACCGACGTGCTGCTGGTTTTCGTCGCCGGCGTCTTTCTGATGCGCTCTGCCGGTTGCGCCATTAACGACTACGCAGACCGTGAAATCGACCGCCATGTTGCTCGAACCAAAAACCGGCCGCTGACCTCCGGCAAAATCAGCGAAAAAGAAGCCCTGATCGTGTTTGCGACACTCTCCATTGCCGCGTTCCTGCTGGTGTTACTGATGAACCCGCTCACCATCGTCATGTCCTTCATCGGTCTCATCCTTGCCGCCAGTTACCCCTTTATGAAACGCCACCACTACCTGCCACAGGTGCACCTGGGCGCGGCTTTCGGCTGGGCCGTGCCCATGGCTTACACCGCACAAACCAATGAACTCAGCCCGGTCGCCTGGCTATTATTCATCGCCACCGTTTTATGGGCCACCGCCTACGACACCATGTACGCCATGGTCGATCGCGAAGATGATCTTAAAATCGGGGTAAAATCTACGGCAATTCTGTTCGAATCTGCTGATAAGCTCATCATCGGCATCATTCAGGCAACGCTCATACTGTGCCTGATCATGATCGGCCTGAGAGCCGAACTCGGCGGCTTCTATTATGCCGGTGTTCTGGTCGCGACCTATCTGGCCGTCTGGCAGCAGTATTTAATTCGCCACCGGCAACCGGCCGAATGTTTTAAGGCATTTTTAAACAACAACTGGTTCGGACTCGCCGTATTTGTCGGCGTGTTCCTCGAATACCAAATTGGAGGCATGACATCATGAAACACCTATCAACCCTGCTAACCCTGATTGCGCTCACCTTCACATATAGCGCCAACGCCTCGGATCTTGCCAAAGAACAACGTTGGGCAAACGACATCGAGCAAACCTTGATGGATGGCGAGATCATCATGCTCAACGACGGCAAAAGTGAGTTTCTGAGCCTGCTCACCGAAGCCGCCGAAGACCAGCAGCGCGCCGCCATCATCATGCACGGCACCGGCATCCACCCGGACTGGAAACAGGTGATCGCACCGCTACGCACCGGCCTCACCGAGCACGGCTGGCACACCCTCTCAATCCAGATGCCGATACTGGCCAACGACGCCGAATACCCCGCATACGCGCCGCTGTATGATGAAGTCGCTCCGCGCATTAACGCTGCCATCAATTATTTAAAAGAAGAAGGCTATAAGAAAATCGTGCTCATCGGCCACAGCCAGGGCAGCACCATGGGCACCTATTACCTCAGCCAGAACCAACCTGATATTCTCGGCTTTATCGGACTCAGCATGCCCGACCTGACTGACGATGCCCGCATGAAACCCACCGTAAGCCTGAGCAAAATCAAATTACCGGTACTCGACTTATACGGCAGCGACGACCTGAAGAGCGTACTCGATACCAGTGAGCTACGCACTGCCGCCGCAGAAAAAGCCGGCAATGAACACTACAGCCAGATCATCATAAAAAATGCCGACCACTTTTTTACCGGCAAAGAAAAAGACATGATCAGATGGGCTTCAGACTGGATGGGACAACTGGATCAATAAAGGCATATTCACCGCAAAGTTGCAGAGAAAACTTAATATATAATTTTGTAGGCCGGCACCCCCATGCCGACAAAATTTAAAACATCGAGAAGAGGGTTTCCTACCTACATGTTATATAGTTTTTTCTCTGCGCCTCAGCGTCTCTGCGGTGAAAAGTTTTTTCTTAACCCAACATCAATAACTATCTATTCAACGGCGCCCGCGCCAGACTCAATACGGTAATTTTTTTCACGCCGGATTTTTTCAGCACCCGTGATAATTCATTCGCGGTCGAGCCGGTGGTGACCACGTCATCAACAATTACCACATGCTTCTGCGGTAACGGCTCGACCACGGCAAACGCGCCACGGATATTTTTCCGCCGGGCTTTTGCATCCAGCCCGGTCTGTGCGCTGGTATCACGGATGCGCACCACCCGCTGCAAATCCATCGGCCAGCCGGTTTTTTTCGACAGCGCTCGTGCTAGCTCAATCGACTGGTTGAAACCACGCTGGCGTAGTCTTTTTTTATAAAGTGGCACGGGCAGGATACAGACCTCTTCGCCCGCACCTATGTGTTCGATACAAGCCGATGCTGCCAGCAGCTGACCCAGCAATCGTGCATGTACCAGCTTTTCATTGAACTTGAGCTGCTGAATCAGCCAGATCACCGGCTGTTCATAACTGAATAAGCTGAAAGCTTCATTATAATAAGGCGGTTTTTTCTGGCAGCGACCACAGACCGCATTATCAGAAGTACCCGGCGGCAGCGGCAAAGCACAATGTGAACATGCGGTTTGATTGAAAGGCAGTTGCTGGTGGCAATACTCACACAAATCAGCACCACCCTGTCCAGAACGACCACACATCAGGCATCGAGTCGGGAACAACAACTGTACACCTGAATGGACTACCGAATAGAAAAACCTTTGAATATCCATTTTCTCGAAGACGCCCTGTCGTGGCATAATAGCCACCTTGAAATTGCACCCCATTATAGACAGCAGATACCGATATGAGTAGCCTACGACACGACTGGACAATGCAGGAAATTACTGCACTCTTCGATTTACCCTTCAACGACCTGCTTTTTCAGGCACATAGCCTGCATCGCAAGAACTTCGACCCGAACCATGTTCAGGTGAGCACACTGCTGAGCATCAAAACCGGCGCATGCCCTGAGGATTGCTCCTACTGCTCGCAAAGCGCACGCAACGAGGCCGAACTGGAACGTGAGCGCCTGCTGCCGCTGGAAGAGGTACTGGGAAAAGCAAAAGAAGCCAAAGACAATGGCGCTTCGCGTTTTTGCATGGGTGCGGCCTGGCGCAACCCGACCGACAAGAATCTGGAACGGGTGATCGATATGATTCAGGGCGTGAAGTCGATGGGCATGGAAACCTGCGTCACCCTGGGTATGCTCACCGAAGCACAGACCGCACGTTTAAAGGAAGCCGGGCTGGACTATTACAATCACAACCTCGATACCTCGCCCGAGTTTTACGGCGACATTATCACCACTCGTACTTATCAGGATCGCCTCGATACGCTGGAACACGTACGCAATGCCGGCATCAACACTTGCAGTGGCGGCATTCTGGGCATGGGTGAATCACGCACTGATCGCGCCTCTTTGTTGCAGCAACTGGCCAACTTACCTAAACACCCTGATAGCGTGCCAATCAATATGCTGGTCGCGATCAAAGGCACGCCTTTGCAGGACGCACCTAAACTCGAACCTCTGGAATTTATCCGCACCGTGGCGGTGGCCCGCATCATGATGCCGGAATCGTATGTGCGCCTGTCGGCGGGCCGTGCTGAAATGAATGATGAAACGCAGGCGATGTGCTTCTTCGCCGGTGCCAATTCAATTTTCTATGGCGAAAAACTGCTGACTACCGACAACCCGGATGAGAACCACGACCAGCAGCTGTTCAACAAGCTCGGCATCCAGTCACTACAGGTCGAAGTTGCCAGCGATGCACCCGTCACTATTTAACCTGCTCGACGAATAATTTTGAAAGACCTGCAAAAGGAACTCGACGAACGCAAGGCGCTGCATCTATATCGCCACCGCCGCATCAGTGAAGGACCACAACAACCCGAGATGGTGATCGACGGCCAGACTGTGATCAACTTTTGCAGCAATGATTACCTCGGCCTCGCCAATCACAAAACAGTGAAACAGGCGTTCATCGAAGGCGTCAATAAATACGGTGTCGGCAGCGGCGCCGCGCATTTGGTCAACGGTCATTCCAGCGCGCACCACGCCCTCGAAGAAGAACTCGCCGAATTCACCGGTTATCCGCGCACGCTGTTATTTTCCACCGGCTACATGGCCAATCTCGGTCTGGCACAGGCGCTGGTCGGCAAGGGCGATACCGTGCTGGAAGACCGACTCAACCATGCCTCACTCATTGATGGAGGCCTATTGAGTGGTGCACGTTTCCAGCGTTACGCCCACAACGATGCAGAACAGCTCGAACAGAAATTAGAACATTCCAAAGGCGAAACCCTGGTGCTGACCGATGGCGTGTTCAGCATGGACGGCGACATCGCCAACGTGCCCGCGATTGCACGCTCGTGCAAAAAAAATTCGGCCTGGCTGATGGTAGATGATGCGCACGGTTTTGGTGTGCTCGGCGAACACGGCAAAGGTTGCCTGGAACATTTTCAATTATCAAAAGACGATGTACCGATTTACATGGCAACACTCGGTAAAGCGCTTGGCACGTCCGGGGCCTTCATCGCCGGCAGTGAAGCGCTAATCGAAACCTTAATCCAGAAAGCGCGGCCTTATATTTACACCACCGCAACACCACCCGCAGTTGCCGAAGCCACCCGCGCCAGCTTGAAATTAATTCAGACACAACCTGAATTACGCACACGGCTCAATGATAACATCGCCCACTTTAAAAACTGCGCGGCACAACTCAAACTAAAACTAGCTGAAAGTCGGACAGCGATACAACCCATCATCATTGGCAATGAAGAAGACGCAGTTAATATGAGTGAGCAATTATTCAGCAAGGGCTTACTAGTGACCGCAATTCGCCCGCCCACTGTACCAAAAGGTACAGCACGATTGCGCGTGACTTTGTCAGCTGCACATACAAAATCACAGATTGAACAACTCATGGAAATACTAACAACACTTCAAAACAAACTGTTTTATTAAAAACATTCATAAATACTTAACTCTATCCAGACTGACAAAACCATTATTTAGCTCTACAATCCAAAGCAACAATTTTTTCGGAATTTTTACATGAAACGATATGATGTTTATGGTCTGGGCAACGCACTGGTTGATATGGAGTTTGAAGTTGAGGATAGTTTCCTTGAATTAATGCGGGTTGATAAAGGACTGATGACACTGGTTGATGAAGAAGAACAACATCGCCTGATGGGTCACCTTGATGCTTTCGAAGGCAACAAGGCCAGCGGTGGTTCTGCAGCAAATACATTAATTGCAGTTGCGGCTATGGGAGGCTCATCGTATTACACCTGCAAGGTCGCCGATGATGATCTCGGCCATTTTTACCTCAACGATTTAAAAGAAGCCGGTGTCGATACCAATATAAATGGCACACACGCTAATGGCATCACTGGCAAGTGTCTGGTCATGGTCACTCCCGATGCTGAACGCACCATGCATACTTTCCTTGGCATTTCTTCCGAACTTTCTGTTAACGAGTTACACAAAGAGCACATCGCTGCTTCTGAATATTGTTACATGGAAGGTTATCTGGTGACTTCACCTTGCGCCAAAGAAGCCAACATTGAGGCACGCAAAATTGCTGAAGCCAATGGTGTGAAAACAGCGCTCACTTTCTCCGACCCCGGCATTGTTGAATTTTTCGGCGACCAGTTAAAAGAAACTATCGGTGATGGTATTGACCTGCTTTTTTGTAATGAAAAAGAAGCGCTAAAATACACTCAGAAAGATAATATCGGTGATGCTATTAATGTAATCAAAACTTTCTCGAAGAACTTTGCGATCACCCTGGGTTCGGAAGGCGCTGTCGCTTTTGACGGCACCACCTTATTTGAAATCGCTGCCCATAAAGTCCACGCCATAGATACCAATGGTGCTGGCGATAACTTTGCTGGCGCTTTCCTGTATGGCATCACCCACGGTATGAATTATCAACAGGCTGGTGATCTGGCGAGCAGAACTGCGGCACAGTTAATCACAAAATTTGGCCCAAGATTGAAACCGGAAGAATATCGTAAACTGGCGCAGGGTTAATTTCTTCGCTTATCACACAGGTGTCGGAGCCAAATAAAAAGTCTCCGACACCTTCTAGTAGTCCGGCGTTTTCTCCGCCAATAACTGATCAAAGCGCAAGCGATCACGCGCGTCGAACAGTCGCTTTGAAATCAGGTGCAGCACCGCAATCACACCAAAACCAGTGCCCGCAGTTATTAAAAACATAATCAGTATCTGATATTTCACCGCTTCAACCGGCTCGGTGCCGGACAGAATTTGACCGGTCATCATGCCGGGTAAACTGACGATGCCGGCCGCGGCCATCGCGTTAATGATTGGAATCATGCCGGCGCGCATGCTCTCGTGACGAATTTCTCGAATCGCTTCGATGGCCGTTTGTCCCAGCATCAGACGCTGCTCGATCACCGCGCGTTGCTGCCACGCGGTTTGAATCAGACGATCCATACCCAGCGCAATGCCGTTCATGGTATTACCCAGCAACATACCCAGCAATGGAATCGCATACTGTGGGGTGTACCAGGGATCGGTACCAATAATAAAAAACAAAGCTATTAATGTGATCAGGAAAGATGATACGAATAACGAAATAACACTGATAGCAAAACCCCAGAAAGCTTTTATTTTTCTTTTCTGGCGGGACAGCACTTCCCATGCGGCCACGGTCAACATCACCAGCATAATCAAAGCAATCAACGACAGTTGTGCGCTTTCAAAAACCTGTTTCAGCACCAGCCCTACCAGCAATAACTGCACCGTGGTTCGTATCGCGGCAATCACCAGCTGCTGGGTGATACCCAGATTCATGCGCGCGACCAGACCGACCAGTGCCAGCACCAGCAGGGCAGCCAGCATCAGGTCATAAGCGGATAGGGAGATCAGCGTATTCATGATGGCGTACTCTGTTTCACGGTAACCATAGCGGCTTTGGAGAAATCAAAATAACGCTCTGAGACCACCCGTTCAAGCTGGCTACGATTGTGGCTAACCCAGATGGCGACCGCGTTATTTTCAGCCAGATATTCGGCCACCAGCATTTCAACCTTGCGGGTATTTTCCACATCAAGGTTGGCGGTCGGTTCATCCAGCAGCAACACTTTCGGCCTGTTCGCCAGCATGCGCAAAATGGACAGCCGCTGTTTCTCGCCGCTGGAACAACGCGATATCTGCCAGTGCGCAACTTCATCGCCAAAACCCAGCGCGGCAAGATTTGCAGTCGCTGCAAAATGCGGCGCCACCGTATCAAACCACCACTGGCTTTCTGCCGGCAACAACGCCACCTGTTTGCGCCATTCAGCCCCGGAAACATCCGGCCGACATAGCTCATCAATACAAACCGAACCTTCCACTTCATCCATATCGGCAATTGCACGCAACAACCGGGTTTTGCCGCAACCGGAATCGCCACTCACACCCAGACACTCACCCGCGGCCAGTTCAAAACTGATCGGCGCCAGACCGGGGATTTTTATATCATGCACTTTCAACATGGCGGCATTGTATCAGCACAGCCCTGATTCTTGTTGCTATACTCTGGCCATGAAAATGAAAAACACCTTGATATTTACCCTACTCGGCTGCTTGATTGCAGTGCCGCTGGCCTTTGCCGATTCAAAACGCATCGAAGTGTACTCACTAAGCCAGAATTACTGGGACACAAAAAGTGGCGAAACGCTGGGTGAGATTGCCGCTCAACTGCTACCGAACAACCCGAACATGCGCCAGAAACTGATGGCCGACATCGTTAGCCTCAACTCCAACGCCTTCCTGAATGGCGACCCTAACCTGATGCTGGCGAATAAGCGACTCTGGTTACCTAACAGCACGAACCAGACCGACAGCAAGGTCGATTCCAGATATACCGAGATCGAGACTTATTCATGGGGCAATATCAAGCGCCCTAAGCGTTAGATCAACAAATAAACAAACCCGTCCTCATGCCTAATAAATAAATTATTTATTAAAAGAGTCATATGGAAGTAGCGCAACTTGTAGATTTACCCATATCCCTTGATGATTTCTCTGCCTTAGAGTCACTAGTTACTAGCTCCGATCCTTTTTTAATTCAGCCATCAACAATTATTGATAAATACAAATTAAGCGATTACATACAGGCGGCCACATTTCAAGAAGTTTCGCTATACGCTCTTCTAGATAACAATATCTTTACACGTGTTTCGGCATTCTCAAAAGGCTCAAAATTAGCAAGCGATTCCGAAACAAGAAAAGTAGAACAATTAGCTGCAGCAGTAATGGTGTTTTTTCTACTTGGTGATTTTTGGCTAGAACCTAATATTGCGCTTTATGAAAAAGCTTGGCGAAGCTCACATGATAGCGCCAAATTAGAACTTGAAAGTTTTAGAATTGCAGACCATATTCACCCCCAACACTATACAGATCTTGCTCTTGGCAGGATAGAACACATATCTTTTCAAGCAATTGAAGAAGCAAAAAAATATGCCGCTATTACCGCTGGAAAAAACAAAAATACAGTAGCGGAGGAAAATTTCAAAAGAAACCTTACCTATTGGAAAACAAGCTACCTTTTTCTTCTCAAGGTTACAGAATTGTGGCGAACGCCGATTGATGACCTTTCCAAAGCAAAAAAACTAATTGATTGGATGCGAAATGATGCATTTTATAGCGCAGTATCTTCCGTGTTTGCTCTGCTTTTACTTTCACCATCCAGTCCCAAAAAAATGATTAAAGGCATAGGCTCTGATAATTTACAAAAATTACACTCTGGATTACAAAATGCTGCCTGGGATTGTGTATATGTAAAACACTGGATAAACCAAGCACGACGAAGTCCTACTGATACAATATGGTTTTTATGTTCTAATGATCAAGCATTGAAGCAAGTCGCCAACACTCTACTTCACAGAAAAGGAGAAGATCTCACCTCTAAGCTTACTAGCCATATGATAAATACATGGGGCAATGACAAAGGAAAAAGACTATATAGCTATTACAATAATCATGTTCAAGAAATAAACAGTACTCCATCTAAAAGAGATGAACAAGTGAAATATCGCATGGACAACATCGATAATATGATCTTAGATTTAGAAACAAAACTTGGACTCAATAAAATCTAATAATCCACTTAATTAGAAACTTACAAAATCCCCCGCTCCGCAAACGACACAACCTCATCCCCAATCACTATGTGATCAAGCACCCTGATATCAACAACTTCCAGCGCCTGTTTTAATCGTCGGGTAATCTGTTCATCGGAACGACTCGGTTCGGCGACACCAGAAGGGTGGTTGTGCGCAAAGATCACTGCCGCCGCATTTTTCTTCAACGCCAGTTTCACCACTTCACGCGGATAGACGCTGGCACCGTCGATGGTGCCGTAAAAC
>JAOUNI010000017.1 GCA_029881035.1 Gammaproteobacteria bacterium
TACAGGAATTCTGTCAGGACCTGATTGACTATGTCGCAACAGGCCATTTTGAAATTTATCGTCGCATTGAAGAAGGCCTGGAACGTCGCAATGAAATCATTGAACTCTCAAATGATACTTTCAACAAAATCATCGATACCACAAAAGCGGCCGTCCAGTTCAATGACCAGTATGACTATTCAGAAGATATCAACCCAGATAACCTGAAGGAATTCCCCCATCAGCTCTCGGAACTCGGTATAAATCTGGCAACAAGAATTGAACTGGAAGACAGGTTCATTAATACCCTGCTCAACCCAAAACCCAGATTAGTTTACAGCAGCCAGTGAAAAACTAGAGTTTAACTGCGTCGATCTTCTGCTTGCTGATGCACCAGCATTTGTGCTTGGGCTTTTTCTTAAAATCTTCAGACACAGTCATTGCGCTAATGTCCTGAATAAAGTAATCAGATAAACCCGCCGTATCCAACTTGAATCGTTTTGCATTGCAGGAAAAAATCAACATACCTTCATCATCCAGCAAATGCATCGTCAGATTAATCAGCTCAACGTGATCACGCGTGACATCGAAAGTTTGCGTCATCCTTTTCGAATTAGAAAACGTGGGCGGGTCGAGAAATATCAATTGGTAACTTAGACCTTCCCGTTTCGCATCCCAGAGCCACTGGGTACAATCTGCCTGAATAAAATGATGACTTCCAGAAGTAAATTTATTCAGCTTCAGGTTATCCTCTGCCCAATCCAGATAAGTGTTAGACATATCAACTGTAGTGGTCGAACGCGCACCACCCGCCGCCGCATACACCGTTGCCGTTCCCGTGTAGGCAAACAGGTTAAGGAACGAGCGGCCTTTGGCATATTTATAAATCAGCTGCCTGGCAATTCTGTGATCCAGAAATAATCCAGTGTCCAGATAGTCGTATAAATTAACTATAAATTTTAAATTATGCTCGCGCACAATCAGTGAGTGTTTCTTATCATCCTGTTTTTTGTATTGCTCAGTGCCAGACTGTATTTTTCGAGTTTTCAGGACCACATGATTGGGATCGATGTCCAGCACCGAAGCAATTACCGGAATTGCTGCATTAAGGCGGTGAAAGGCTTTGGTTGAGTCGATTGTTTTGGGCGCTTCGTATTCCTGAACGTGTACCCAGTCTTCGTAGATGTCGATCGCCAGTGAATACTCAGGAATATCCGCATCATAAACACGGTAACAACTGATGTCGTTTTTATTTGCCCATTTTCGTAAATGCTTGAAATTCTTTTTCAATCGATTTTCAAACATCTCTGTATTTTCATTGCTCAACGACAGGTCATATTTTTTTAGATCAACGTTAGCAGCAGGAGCTTGACGATGATCAGGCCTTGTCCTGCCAGCCTCATCTGCCAGCTTAGTATCTCTGGGCTCAAACTGCCGTGACAGATCTCGCGCTCGAATATGGTACTGGTGCAAAATACATTTGAGCGGGCCATTGTACAAAGAGTTTTTATGGTGTGATCGAAGGCCAATAAATTTGGCCAGCTCAGGGCTGGAGGTAAACACCGCAGCATCCCAGCCTGAATAGTTTTCTTTAAGTGTCTTGCCTATTTGATAATATATATTTTTTAACTGCTCGACCTGACCCAGTCGTTCGCCATAAGGCGGATTAGTAACTAGCAAACCCGGAGTCTCAGGCAGATTGGGCATTGGCACAGAAACATCCTGATGATACAAAGTGATGTAATCAGTTAAACCCGCAGCCTCAATATTGTCACGCGCAATTTCCAGTACCTTTTTTGAATTATCGGCTCCCAGGATTACAGGGAGTGAAGACTTATCCTGCGCAATGCATTTTGCCTCGTCAAGCAAACGGTTCCAGCAAAGCGCATCATGCTGTTTCCATGCCAGGAAGCCATAATGTTTTCGCAACAGGCCCGGCGCGATATTTACGGCTATGTAAGCGGCTTCAATTAATAATGTGCCACTTCCACACATGGGATCACACAATGGCAAACCCTGACTGGCCAACTGCGGCCACTTGCAGCGCAATAATATTGCCGCCGCGAGATTTTCTTTTAGCGGTGCCTGCCCCGCATCCTGTCGGTAGCCACGCTGATGCAAAGGCCCGCCAGATAAATCCAGATAGACCAGCGTTTCTGTTTTGCCTATATACACATTGATGCGTATATCTGGATTGTCCCGCACGACATCGGGCCGGTTACTCTCTTTCTCCATAAAGTAGTCAACGACAGCATCTTTCACCCGAAGTGTCGCAAAGTGGCTATTTGTCATCGTCTCGTGAGCGGTAAAGCAATCAATGGCAAAACTATTATTGACTGAAAAGTGCGTTAGCCACTCAAGCTGTTTTACGCCCTGATACAGCGCATCATAATCATTGGCAGGAAAGCTGGATAAACGCAGTAAAACGCGACTGGCGAGCCGTGACCAGAGACATAATTTATAAGCCTCTTCAATGATACCTTCAAAAGCCACGCCTGCGACCTGCTGCTTAATATCACTCAGGCCCAGCTGTTCACATTCGTGAACAAGCATGTCCTCTACGCCTTTTGGGCAAGTGGCAAAAAAATAAAATGTCTGTGTCACGTAGATATCAGCCTGCGGGTTTAGTCTGGATTTATATTTTAATAGTTTCGATTTTTCTGGCATCAACTTCAAGCAGAACCGGGATACCATCCCTTATCGGGTAAGCCAGGCCGTCACGATGACAGAACATTTCATTATTCTTTTTTTTATATTCAAGCTTGCCCTTGCATATCGGACAGACCAGAATTTTCATCAGCTTCTTATTCATACGGAAGAAGCGCCCGATTCTATACACTGCTTGACCCTGGACAACAGCTGTTGCTGAAAATGATCCGATAGTTTTGCATCAACCGGCACATACCAGAGGCACTCAGTCGAAAACTGCCGGCATTTAACCGCGTCCTTTTCGGTCATTAATACCTGAAACTCATCGCCGAAACTCAAATCGCTGCTGGTAAATTGATGATGATCAGGAAAATCATGCTCGATCACTTCCAGACGGCTAGCTCGCAACTGATTGAAAAAGCGTGAAGGATGACCAATACCAGCGACTACATGCACGGGGCCACCTATAAAACTTTTGATGTTTTTCGACTCGCCCGTTTTGAGATTTATAGCATCGTTAAATTGCAGCGAAAAATTATCCTCACGACCAGGTGCTGTGCCGGAAAAATGATCAACTACGATATCAACCTGCTCAAGCCGGGAAACAGTTTCACGGAGCGGCCCAGAGGGAATACAAAAACCGTTGCCAAACTGGCGGCTGGTATCAACAATGGCAATCTCAATATCACGACGTAATCGATAATGCTGCAGGCCGTCATCCGACAGAATGATATTGCAATCGCTTTTATCCAGCAGCAGTTGTGCCGCTGCAACTCTATCTTTGCCGACCACCAGAGGAGAACGGCTACGCCTTGAAATCAAAAAAGGCTCGTCACCAATGACATTGGCCTGATCACTGGTTTCTACCAGATGTTCACCGTGAAAATCACCACCATAACCTCGGCTGACAACTCCCGGCCGGTAGCCCTGTTGTTTCAACAGTTCGCACAGAGCAATCAACAAGGGCGTTTTACCAGTGCCACCCACAGTTATATTGCCAACAATGATAATCGGGACGGGTAATTTATAACTTTTTAATATACCTGTTCGATAGCAAAGCCGTCGCGTAAAAGCCAGCAGACAATACAGCGCGCTGACGGGCAACAACAACCATGCAACAGGATTTTGACTATACCAGTAGGCATCGATGCGCTTCATTGTCTATTCAGTAACTTCAGGCTCTGGCTCTTTAAATTGCATTTGATGCAAAGCAGCATAATGGCCATTACGCGCCATCAATTCGGCATGATTGCCTGTCTCTACAATTTCACCATGATCCATGACCACAATCATATCTGCATTTTCGATAGTCGAGAGACGATGCGCAATCACCAGCGTGGTACGGTTTTTCATCAGCGTTTCCAGTGACGCCTGTATGAACCGTTCAGATTCGTTATCAAGCGCCGACGTAGCTTCATCCAGAATCAGCACCGGCGCATCTTTTAATAATGCACGTGCAATTGCGATTCGCTGACGCTGCCCACCCGACAACATAACACCTCGTTCACCTACCAAAGAGTTATAGCCATCATTCATGCTTTCAATAAACTTGTCTGCATAGGCTAGCTTAGCGGCCTCCTCAACACGTGAATGATCCACATCCAGAAAGCTGCCGTAGGCAATATTGTGTTCAATAGTGTCATTAAATAAAACAATATCCTGACCAACGTAGGCAATATGTGAGCGCAGATTATTTAATGAATATTCACTCAACTCATGACCATCGAGTTTTATCGAACCTTCTGTAATATCATAAAAACGCGGCAACAAATTCAGCAATGTTGTCTTACCGCTGCCTGAACGTCCAACAAAGGCAATCGTCTGCCCGGCTTTGATATTAAGATTAATGTTCTTTAAGGCTTCATCCGTATTTGCCCCATACCGAAACATAACACCGGATAACTCAATATTACCTTTAACACGATCAATCGAATAACTACCGGTGTCTTTTTCTTCAACCATATCAATTAGATTGAAAACACTTTCGGCTGCTGCCAGACCACGTTGTAAATCAGCATTGACATCAGCCAGACGTTTAATCGGTGCAAACAACATCGCCATGGCAATCATGTATGATCCAAAAGTACCCGCTGAGATAACTCCCATAAAATCATCATTGGTAGCAACATAAATAACACCCGCCAGACCAATACCCACAATCAATCGCATAATCGGTGCACTTAAAGCCATAATCGCGATCATGCGCATATTCTGGCGACGATTATTATCATTAATTAGATGAAACTGTTTCATCTCGTAATCATGTCCACCAAACATTTTTACCACGATCTGGCCTTTGATGGATTCTTCCAGAACCTTGGAAACATCACCCATACTGCCCTGGATACGGCGACTGACCTTACGAAATTTTTTTGAAACCAATGATACCAGCATAATAAGAAATGGCCCGACGACTAAAAACATCGAGGCTAGCAAAGGGCTCAGGTAAATCATCCAGGCCAGCAAACCTATAATAGTAAAAGTATCGCGTATTATTATAGTGATAACCTTGGTAGTCGCATTAGCAACTTGCTCAACATCAAAGGTAAATTTCGACATAATCTGGCCTGTCGTCGCCATGTCATAATAACATTTAGGTAAGCGCAATAAATGTTCAAACATATTATCACGCAGATCCATGATCACCTTGCGACCTATCCAGCTCATACCATACATCGAAATAAACATGGCAAACACGCGCACTACAAAAATCCCAATTAACATCATCGGCATCCATTTTATAACCTCAGGGTCACGATCAATAAAACCACCATCCATCAGCGGTTTCATATAGGCGGCCAGCGCGGTATCGGTACCTGCAACCAGAACCATACCTATAATTGCGAATACAAAAATTTTCCAGTGGATCATCGCATGCGCTAACAAACGACGATAATGCTGATAAGAACTTGATTGATCTTGAGTTTTAGAATTCATTTAGAATTAGATGATTAATGGTTTTCAACTGTGGCAATAGACAGTTTGGTTAAACCCAGCTGTGCTGCTGCATCCATAGCCCGAACCACTGACTGATGTTCAGTACGACCGTCGGCACGTAGTAACAAAGTCACATTGGTACGGTCGCCAACGGTTTTTTTCAACGCCTGCTTTAGCGTTTCAAGCTGCTCGTTAACCACCTGCAGGTCATCGATATAGTATTTACCTTTCGAATCAATCGATAGAACAATAGGATCATCCACTTTTTGCTGAACTTGCGCATCAGCCTGTGGTAGTTGTACTTTTAATTTTGCATGACGATCAAAAGTACTCGACACCATAAAGAAAATCAGCAGCAAAAAAACCACATCAATTAATGGTGTGAGATTAACCTCAACACCTTCATCTTTTTTATGACCGGGACGTAAATCCATAATAAATCAGGCAACCATTAACGATTGTTATGCAACACATCGACCATCTTGATGGCTTCGCGTTCCATTTCAACAACAATGGTATCAATCCGGCGACGGAAATAACGATAGAACACCAGACTCACAATCGCTACCGATAAACCTGCTGCTGTCGTCACCATAGCCTGAGAGATACCACCCGCCAGTGCGCCCGGGTCACCCACGCCATGGGTAGTGATGGTAGCGAACACAGCGATCATACCGACAACGGTACCGAGCAAGCCTAACAAAGGCGAAATTGAGGCGATGGTGCCCAGAATATCCAGAAATCGTTCCAGCTCATGCACCACTTCACGGCCGCGTTCTTCAATGCTTTCCTTGATACGCTCGCGTGGCTGATTGCGATTAACCAATCCCGCACTCAGTATTTTCCCCAGCGCCGATTGTTTGCTTAACAATTCAAGATCTGAAGTCTGAAAGGTATTATTTTTCACCGAATTCCAGACCGTGGCAACAAGATGCTTGGGCAGCACCTTATCAATACGCAAACTCCAGAAACGTTCCGCAATGATGGCCAATGAAACCATCGAACAAAGGATGATTGGCACCATTAACCAGCCACCGGATTTCACCATCTCAAACACAATTCACCTACCCAATAAGTTCAATATGACAAACCCGCATAAATCTTGCTGCAGGTTATTTATAGGAGCGTATCTTACTTGATTTAGTGCCATGTCCAAAGGTTTCATCTGCATTACTCAGCAATTACATGATTCCAGTATTTTCGATGGCTGGTTCGATATTCATTCACGCGCAAAGTCCCATTACCTGCTTCAAACAGCACATTGATCTCACCCACGTGTCCGCTGTAATGAATAGCAGCACCCTGTGTTCGATAACGCTCCACCACCTCCGCTTTCGGGTGATGATAGCGGTTGCGGTACCCCACTGGAAACAAGGCAATCTCTGGCTTTACCGTGTCGATAAATGCCTGACTGGATGAGGTTTTGCTGCCATGATGTGGCACCACCAGAACCTCAGCCTGCAGATCTTTTGCATAGCTTTTGATCAATGCAATCTCAACTTCATCTTCGATATCAGATGCAATCAGTAAACGACCAGCCTTCCCCGTTACTTTCAATACACAGGCATGGTTGTTGCGACGCGTATAAACCTGTTCATCAGGGTGCAAAAACTCAAATTCAACATCATCCCATTGCCAACGCTCAGCTCTGAGGCAAGCATGTTTATTTTTGGCGATGATCGGCTCAATATCACGTCCGATCACTTCAACTTCGGGATAAACATCCACTATCGCCTGTGCGCCACCAATATGATCCGCATCACCATGGCTAATCACCAGTTTATCCAGCCTGTCAACCGACCAGTGGCGTAAAAAAGGCAAGACAACTGCGTCCCCTGCATCCAGCCGGGAGCCAAATTTATTACCTGCATCAAACACCAGGCTGTGATTTCTGGTTCTTACTGCCACTGACAATCCCTGACCTACGTCGAGTAAACTCATTTCAAAATTGCCAACAGCCGGTTTAGCTGAACTATTCAGGATAATTGGTAACAACATCACCAAACCCAGCCAGCGCACAGGAAACCCCCTGGGTGCGAGCAATAATGCCACGCCGACCAAAGCCAGCAGCAGTACCGGCCAATCTGGTGCCGCCTTCACCCAGTAAGCCCATGGATGTTGTGATAAAGCCTCTATCACCGGCCAGATTATCGCCAACAGCTTATTGCTAGCGATTAACAAATAACCAGAAAGTAGTGGTGACACCGGCATCGTCAACAAAGCCAGCAACACCAAAGGAACTACCAGAAAACTCACATAAGGTACCAGAATCAAATTAGCCAGCGGTGAGATTAACGAGGTTTGCTGGAACAATAATAGAGAAAATGGAAACAGAGCCAGGGCAATAGAAAACTGCATCAAACCCCATTGCCGAATGCGGACAGGGATACCATGAGCATTACTCAAGCGACCTGAAAATACGTAAAAAATAACCGATACCGCCAGAAACGAAAACCAGAAACCGGCTGACAGCGCCGAAACAGGGTTCCACAATAGAATGGCAAATAATGCCGTTGCCATAGCATTGATAGGTTTGAAGTTACGCTTTAACAACAACATCACCACAAAACAACTCAACATCAGCAAAGCTCGCTGTGTGGGGATCGATAATCCGGCTAACAGCGCATAAACCAGTGCAACGCTCAATCCTCCCAGAATAGCCAGTTGTTGCGCCGGTACATATTTCATCACACCTACAGGCACAAGACGGCGTACCACCCAGAACCCGAAAGCAGCTGCCAGTCCGATATGCAGACCAGATATCGCCATAAGATGGTTAGTACCAGTACGAATCAATGTATCCCAGTGTTCATCACTGATAGGTGAACGATCACCTACCGCCAGCGCGGTGATTAACCCCACCAACTCTTCATCCGTGAACATTGACTGAATATCTTTACTGATTCGCTGACGTAATGCAGCTAATGAAAAACCTCCAGCATCAGCCAATTTAAAGTTTTCATCACTGTCTCGTACGTAACCCGTAGAGTGAATATTTTGCTGATACAACCAGCCTTCATAATCAAAACCACCAGGATTCATGAATCCATGTGGTGGTTTTAAACGCACCAGCAATCGCCAACGCTCACCCGCATTTACGCGCGGCCCGTAATACCAGCTAAGACGTAAATGCTCAGGCAGTTTGATGTTTTTATCTTTAATTTCAAACCTTTCCACATCCAGCATAAAACGCTGCACATGCTCTTCTTCAACCGGAATATCACGTATCGAACCTTCGATTACGAATTCCTGACCAGCCAGACTCTCAGGAAGTTTATGTGCCAGATACTCACTGGCGAATAAGCTAGCCCAGCTTGAGCCCAGCAAAACAAAAACAATTATTTCAAGCAGGTATCGAATTCTCCTGTCACTGATAAACCACCACAAAGTCGCCAGCGACAGGATAAGAAACAAAGCAGCTATTAAAATAGAAACATCAGGAAGCTCAGCCAGTTGCTGGATAAGCATCACACCGGCCAGAAATGACAGCGATTTAAGCAGCATAAAAATCAAACCTTCCCTGTAAATTTTCCATTTTCACTCTTCGAGTTATATTAAAATTAAGCTTAATATCTGTCGTGTTTGCCAACAGTCGCTGCAATGATGATAATCTAACCCTCTTTAACATGCATTACCTAATCTATGCCCCGTAAATTCCTGAAAAGATTTATGCCCGATGCACACGAACTCAAAAACCATAAAGTGCTGAGTTTGTTCGGGACTCTGCTGCACGACCCAAACCTCTGGCACATGAACCGTCGCTCCATCGCCAAAGCATTTCTGGTCGGACTATTTTTTGCGTGGTGGCCAGTACCTTTTCAAATGGTCCTCGCCGCCGGTGGCGCCATTGTACTGCGTGCCAATCTTCCCATGTCAGTGGCACTGGTATGGATCACCAACCCCGTCACCATGCCACCAATGTTCTATTTCGCCTATCTGGTTGGCACCTGGATTATCGGTGTACCAGAAATGCCTTTCAGCATGGAACTAAGCATGGACTGGCTTATGAGCGAACTGTCTGTCATCTGGAAACCTTTTCTCACTGGTTGCCTGACGCTGGCCATTATCAATAGCCTCATCGGTTTTTTCGGCATCAATTACATCTGGTGTCACCACGTAAAAAAACGCCGTAAGGATAATCTAAAAAAACAATCATGACCTGGAAACCTCACGCCACCGTAGCCGCCATCATTGAACGGGAAGGCAAATTTCTTATTGTCGAAGAAGATATTAAAGGTGAGATTGTTTATAACCAACCCGCCGGACATCTTGACCCTGAAGAAAATTTGATCGAAGCCGTAATACGTGAAACACGCGAAGAAACCGCCTGGTTATTCACACCCACTGCGCTAGTTGGCATTTATTTATGGCCACAGCCGAATACTCAACGCACTTTTTTACGTTTTGCTTTTTGCGGCACCTGTAGCGACTTTGATGCAGAACAAAGACTCGACGTAGGAATATTGCGCGCACTGTGGTTAAGCAAAGACGAATTATTAAACAGTAAAAAATTACGCAGCCCTATGGTCATGCAAAATATCGATGACTATCTCGCGGGCCAACGTTATCCACTTGATATACTTTCGACCGTTGATTTCGGAAAATGAGTAACAAGGAAAAAATCATCGTCGGCATTTCCGGTGGTGTTGATTCATCCGTGGCTGCACTGTTATTGCTCCAGCAGGGATATCAGGTTGAAGGCCTGTTCATGAAAAACTGGGAAGAAGATGATGATGCAGAATACTGCGCAGCAGCACAGGATTTAGCCGACGCTCAATCTGTATGTGACAATCTTGGCATCAAATTACACAGCATCAATTTCGCCACCGAATACTGGGATCGAGTGTTCCAGCATTTTCTCGCTGAATACAGCGCAGGCCGCACCCCTAACCCGGACATTCTCTGCAACAAAGAAATAAAATTCCGGGCCTTTCTCGAACACGCACTCGATCTCGGTGCTGACAAAATCGCCACTGGTCATTATGCTCGCACCACCACCGTCAACGGCAAAGCACAATTATTACGTGGACTGGATAACAACAAGGATCAAAGCTATTTTCTTTACACACTCAACCAGCATCAACTGAGTCATACATTATTCCCGGTCGGTGAATATCAGAAAGAAAAAATACGAGAAATTGCAGAGCAGCGTGGCCTGACTACATTCAATAAAAAAGACAGCACTGGCATTTGTTTTATTGGTGAACGCCGTTTCGATACTTTCTTGAAACAATATTTGCCTGCCAAACCCGGTGACATCAAAACTACTGAAGGCAAAACCATCGGCAGACATAGCGGCCTAATGTATTACACTATGGGTCAGCGCAAAGGTCTGGGTATTGGTGGTTTACAAAATGCGGAAGAAGATGCATGGTACGTAGTCGACAAAGACCTGAATAACAACATCCTGATTGTCGGACAGGGTCACAACCACCCGCGTATGTTGCACAACACTTTAGAATGTAAACAACTACACTGGGTTGATCCTGCAATTATAAAATCACACATGACCTGCACAGCCAAAAACCGTTATCGTCAGCCCGACCAGACCTGTAGTGTCGAACAAATTGGCGACGATCATTTCAAAGTTAGCTTTACTGATCCACAACGTGCTATCACACCCGGTCAGTCCGTGGTGTTTTATCAAGATGAAATCTGTTTAGGTGGTGGCATCATCGAAACCATGTACAACAGTTAACAAATCAATAGATACACTATATGCAACATACAAAACGCGAACAAACAATAGCACTAGCCGGAGTCTTTCAGGCCGCAGCACTGGTCGAGCAAATTGCCAATAAAGGTTTAGCCAATAGTGCCGTCATTGAATCGAGCCTTGAATCGCTATTCCGCTTTGATGCTGACTCTGTAGAAAGTGTCTTTGGTAATCTTGCCGGTGTGAGCAGTGGCCTGCGTGTACTTAATGAGCAGGCAGGTGCATTAAAAAACGGTCGAAATCTTGAAGTCACTCAATATGCCATTTCCATGATCGCACTAGAAAAGAAACTCTCAGCTAATCCATATATGCTGAAACAGGTCACTGAGGGTTTACAGGAGATTCATAAATCACTGGAATTTTTCAGCCTGATGCACGAAAACGTCTTCGCTAAAATTAGCGGCCTTTATAAAGACACTATCAGCACTTTGCAACCTAAAATTATTGTACAGGGTGAACGTGCTTATCTCAGTAACGATATCAATGCCAACAAAATCCGCGCTTTGTTATTTGCCGGTATTCGTGCAGCGGTTTTATGGCGACAGTGCGGCGGATCACGCTGGCAGATACTGTTTGGTCGAAAAAAATACCTTAACGAATGCAGACACTTATTGGCCGAACTGTAAATTTTTATTGAATAATGAAAGATAAGACGAAGTACATTTATTAAATTGAAACAACATGCTCCAGCGCAGAGCGCATACGTTCAACACAGGCACGACCTTCTTCAATAGCAATAACGCCACGATCAAACTCCATCAAACCAAGATGGGATAACCTGGGTGAAAGAATAATATCGGGTGGATCACCCGCCATACGACTCCGAGTAATACGATCCTGCATAATGTAGAGCGACCCCGCTAACACATCAATAAGACCAGGAGCACCCAAGCTATCACCAAACAATCGGGATAACAGAATATTCTTTTTCTCATTCACTGCCTTGCCTAGTTGATCGGAAATCCTACCCCATAATGCAGATTCATTTTCTTTAACTGTTATTTCTTCTACAGACTGATGGTTCTGCATATTATTACGCAAATGTTTACCGACAATATCAATATTTAAACTAACTGCGATTACAATTTCCGCTCCCATTGCTCTACATAATGAAACAGGAACAGGATCGACCAGGCCACCATCAACCAACCAACGATGTTCTCGTTTACATGGCGTAAATAACCCTGGAAGTGCAACTGAGGCACGGACAGCATCAAGAAGATCTCCTTGCTGCAACCACACTTCATGACCATTATTTAAATCTGTTGCAACCGCAGCAAAACGACGCGGCATCGATTCAATATCAATTTCTTTAGCATATTTACGGAAAAACTTAACTATCTTGTCACCTTGAATAAGCCCACCACCCATAATTGACATATCCAGATAAGCGATGATATCTTTCCATTCAAGATTCCTTACCATACTCTCCATTTCGTCCAGCTGATCGCTGGCATAAGCGGCACCAACCAGAGCGCCAACAGAGCTCCCTGCAACGACATCAGGTTTAATACCAATCTCTGCCAATGCCTGTAAAACACCAATATGCGCCCAACCACGTGCAGAACCACTACCGAGGGCAATACCTATCCGGCTATTGTTGATATTGGTTTTATCAAATTCTCTAGTTGCTTTAACGTTAAACATAAATTCTTCACACAATTTATTACGTTATTGACTATTTCCTGGCGACCCGATTTTCACTTTTGAGATATCACATACTCTACCTCAACACATTAACATGAAAGCTTACGCTTTATTAACCATAATAACTTCAGTTATAAAAAACGTTTTTTATAACAATACTTATTACGAATCACGATTATAAATAATTACGCTGGTACGTAATCCGGTTCTGCCGAAACGGAATGATTTATCAAACGTCTGTAGACCTATAGGTAAATAAATGTTATCAGTTTGTGAACGATAGGACTCAACATCCTCATCTGGATCGTGGATATAAATAAAAGTATCATCCATGCCTGTCACCACCACCCAATGCGGTGCCTTGTCACGGGTATAGCTGTAAGTACTAATCAGTACCAGAGGAATACCTCCCTGACTAAATTTTTCTTCCAGTTCATTCATGGTGAGATTGTCATAATGAAGCATAATATCTGTTTCACTAATCTGCCTCATAAAATCTTCATGCACCAGTTCCATCACCGCTTTTTTCCCTTCATTGCGAACACCATCCAGAAAAAGTGGCTCCTTACTATTCACATAAACTTCAACACGAAAACCACGACGCCAGGCTGCTAATGCCAGCCCCAATGGGCTACAACCACCGTGACCGGATGTCATATAAATAGTAGTAGCTTCACGCCAGAGCTGTAACTCCAGTGTGCGATCAGCTTTGGTGTCCTTGTCTAATGCCTGCATAGCCATAATCAGAGAAGCAGAGCCACAGGTAAAATCGGTAGTTTGTTCGTAATATGGAATTTGTATAAAATCAAACTGATCTTCACGGTGCAAAATTCGCTTCTCGAAACGTAATGCATCGGCATGGTCTTCATAATAATCCTTAAACAACCCAAACGGATGATAGCCTAATTTTTTATACAACCGAATTGCGCCACTATTGTTCTGGTGAACCTCCAACCTCATGTAGATACAATCACGTAAAGTTGCACGTCGCTCAGCTTCCTGCAAAAGCTGCTCACCTATACCCTGCCCGCGAGCTTCAGGTAGAACCGCAAATGAATAGAGTCGTGCCAGATGAGTACCTCGGTGATACAACACCAGGCTATAACCAACAATCATCTCTGCCTTCCGTGCCACTATAAAATCGCAGTTACCTTTCTGGATCATGCGTTTAAAACTACGTGCAGACATTCGATCCATATCAAAACAACGGTTTTCTATAACAACCAGTGCATCCACATCATCCAGTGTTGCCAGTGAAAAGTTAATTTTTGATATGGCATTCATCATTAGTTACTCAACCCATACAGCGCCTGATGTACACATTGTCGACCGCGCATTAATACCATTTCCTGCCAGTCAGTAGTACCCGGATAAAAAATACGACGAATTTCATGTTTAATCTGTTGCGTTTCATGCGCAAACCAGTCGACAGTTTTGCGGTGCAAAAAATGATCTTTCCTTAAAACTTCGAACATCTGCTCAATGGAGTATGTACCAAACTCCAGTGTCACAAAACAGACACGTTCTGCAAGCTGTTGATGCCAGTGATAATCGATCAATCCCTGCTTGGGTACAGACGTGGAACTACCCAGTGCCGGTTCAGTAACGCTATCACCATACCACTGTCGGGCACGTTTTACGCCGATGGATCCAGGCGGGTGATCGCAGATCACTTCACCATAAGCAAACGGCCCGAGTCCACTGTGAATATCAATCACCGCAACACTCTGGCGTTTTTGTAATTCAAAATCGACAATGATCTGCTCCAGATTAACTCGCGATTGACTGGGCTGAGTACCGCCATAAAAAAGGCCATCGGCAAACTGGTACTGTCCGCCACTGACGGCGAGTTCGAATGCCTGCTGACCAAACTCATCACGATAATCGTTAAGCTTTTGTGTTGCACCTTCCCAGTCACTCAGCTTCGCTGGCAGGATATTGCTAGCAAGCTGCTCGTAACCGGTATTGTGCGGCAGTGGCTGTTTGAAATCGACAAAGTTACGATTCAAATCAACCCCGTCTTCATTCACCCGGCGTAACCAGGCAAAACCGTAGGGATTAATAGCATGAATGTATAACACCGCGACGCCAGCAGGCAGCGTTTCCCGAGTGAGTGTTTGTAAGCAATCGATCTGGATGGCCGAGCCAGCAAAACCTTCAACGCCATGGGTGGCACTTTGCAACACCAGCACGCAAGCGGCATCAACATCACCCTGCCACGAGACAGCCGTTATTAATGGCTCACCATTCGGACCTGTTTCTCTATAAGTAAACTCCTGATAGAAGCTATGATTGAGCTGGTTGCAGGTATGCTCTTTAAATTTCTGCTGTGCCTCGGCATAACTACTCGAATAGCACTGTGCCAGATAAGCGGGTGTAAATAGAACCGGTTTCATATTGACCTGTGGCAAGCCCTAAAACTAAGAAAAAATAACCTGAAAAAATATTCTACATTACATACAAAAAACATTTCTTGTTTTATTATATCGTTCTGTTTTCTTTTGTCGGAGTCCATCCGTGACTGCATTAGAAATCGAATTAATTAATGGAAGCCTTCCATGCATCCCGTTTTAATTGTTGTTGATAATCCCCAGGACTGGAAAGCCTACCTCCCGTCAGACAAAGTTATCAGTGTTCAGGACTACCTGTCTCATGATGAGCAGTACAAGCTACCAAACACCCACATTATCAACTTATGCCGAAGTTACAAATACCTGACCAACGGTTATTACTGCTCGCTACTGGCTGAAGCACGTAACCACAAAGTCATCCCTTCAGTACGAAGTATTAACGACCTGAGTATCAAGTCACTCTACAGCCTGGACATTGGCAACCTGAATCAGGTACTGGAAAAACTCTTTCAGGACCACCAGACCGATGGCAACTCCCAGACCATCAAGCTGTTCTTCGGCATGCCGGACATTCCTCAACTGGAACACTTCGGACGGCAAATTTTTGAACTGTTTGCCTGCCCTATCCTGATCGTCACCCTAAAGCGACGTGAGCACTGGTCGATTGATTCGATCAAACCCGGCGTACTGAACACTCTCAGCAATCATGAAGAGGACCTGTTCGCGGCCGCGCTGGAAAAATTCAACAACTCAGTCTGGCGCAAACCACGCTCACGCAAAAAGAGCCGTTACGATCTGGCAATACTGATTGACCCGGATGAAAAATTACCCCCCAGTGATAAACCTGCACTGAAAAAATTCGTCAGCATCGGCAAACAGATGGGTATCAATGCTGAACTGATCACCAAAAAAGACTATACCCGCCTGGCTGAGTACGACGCGTTATTTATACGTGAAACCACGGCGATCAACAACCACACTTATCGTTTTGCCAAGCGTGCAGAAAGTGAAGACATGGTGGTGTTCGATGACCCGCAATCCATCCTGCGCTGCACCAACAAAATTTTCCTGGCCGACCTGCTCAGCACCAATGGCGTAGCCACACCAAAAACATTGATTCTAAGCAAAGACCTGCAAAAAGAAGACATGGAGCGAGCGGTTGCAACGCTCGGTTATCCCATGGTAATCAAAATTCCCGATGGATCATTTTCACGCGGTGTCGTTAAAGTCGAAAATGAACCGGCGCTAAAACAGCAACTGGACGAATTATTCAAGCAGTCTGCACTGGTACTGGCACAGGCTTATACCTTCACCGATTACGACTGGCGCATTGGCATGCTGAACAAGAAACCGATTTTCAGCTGCCAGTATTTTATGACCCGTGGCCACTGGCAGATTTATAAACACACTGTGGGTGGCAAAGTGACCTCCGGTGGTTTCCGCACCCTGCCCATTCATGAGACACCCAAAAAAGTCCTCGATGTCGCCATCCGTGCCGCCAACCTGATCGGCGACGGTCTTTACGGTGTAGACATCAAACAGCATGGCGATACCGCCATGGTGATCGAGGTCAACGACAATCCCAATGTCGACTCCGGCGTTGAAGACCTGTACTTAAAAGATGATCTTTACCGCATCATTCTGGAAGAATTTGTTCGCCGCCTGGAACGTAAGCGCGCTGGTAGTTAGACTCCCTCTAACAGTACTAATCTCAAGCATGGTTGAATAGCCAACCACTGACACAAAAAGCAATCTCGTTACTGATGTTATATATCTGGTACTTCTACATCAGGTAACATTACATTAACCCTGGTAGATGTAGTTGAATAGTGTCTGGATTAAGCGTCATCGGCATTGCTTTTGGTTACTTCCCTGCAAGGTGGGCAGCAGAGCTCGATCCCATTGAGGCGCTACGATATGAGTAGTTTAATTAACCGATTTCGCTACCATACTTAAGGCCACCGCCTCGGCCACTTCGATGCCATCCACAGCCGCAGACAGAATGCCACCGGCATAACCTGCACCTTCACCCGCAGGGTAGAGTCCTTTGATGTTGACACTTTGATAGTCAGAATTATTACGTTTGATGCGCATCGGTGATGAGGTGCGCGTCTCCACACCGGTGAGTACGGCATCATTCATGGCAAAACCTTTTATCTTGCGTTCGAACATAGGCAGGGCTTCGCGGATAGCTTCAATCGCATAATCAGGCAACGCACTGCTGAGATCAGTCAGATGTACACCCGGTGTGTAGGAAGGCTGTACGCTGCCCAGCTTTGTCGATGGCTGGCCCTTGAGAAAATCACCGACCAGCTGTCCCGGTGCATCATAATTACTGCCACCCAGTACAAAAGCTTTTGATTCCAGTTCACGTTGCAGCTCAATGCCAGCGAGTGGATTATCATCGGGAAAATCTTCCGGCGTGATGCCGACCACAATGCCGCTGTTGGCATTGCGTTCGTTGCGCGAGTACTGGCTCATGCCATTGGTGACCACACGGCCTTCTTCGGAAGTCGCGGCCACCACCGTGCCACCGGGGCACATACAGAAACTGTAAACACTGCGACCATTTTTGCAGTGGTGCACCAGTTTATAATCAGCCGCACCAAGATCGGCGTGCCCGGCAAACTGGCCGTAACGGCATTGATCAATAATGGACTGCGGATGTTCGATTCGAAAACCAATCGAAAAAGGTTTCGGCTCGATATAAACGCCGCGTTCGTATAGCATTTTAAAAGTATCACGAGCACTGTGACCGACGGCAAGAACAATGTGATCACTCTCAATCAGTTCACCACTGGCCAGGGTCACACCATGCACCTGACCTTCATCGATATTGATATCGGTCACGCGAGTATCAAAACGGAATTCACCGCCAAGACCAATAATTTCTTCGCGGATTTTTTCTACCATGCTAACCAGACGGAAAGTGCCAACATGCGGTTTGCTGACATAAAGTATTTCCTCCGGCGCGCCTGCTTTAACGAACTCCTGCAACACTTTTACACCGAGATGCCGAGGGTCTTTAATCTGCGTGTACAACTTGCCATCAGAAAAGGTGCCTGCCCCACCTTCACCAAACTGCACGTTCGACTCAGGATTAAGTTTATGTTCACGCCACAGCGCCCAGGTATCTTTGGTGCGTTGACGAACTTCCTGACCACGTTCCAGAATCAATGGATTAAAACCCATCTGTGCCAGTAATAAACCTGCCATAAAACCACACGGGCCAGTACCGATAATCACTGGGCGGGTTTGCAGATTAGCAGGTGCGCGGGTGACAAACTTATAGTCCGTATCCGGGGTCAGCTTGATGTGAGTCTCATCTCTAAAATGATGCAACAACGGTGCTTCATCACTTACTTCAACATCGAGTGAGTAAACTGCCACAATCGCACTGCGCTTACGTGCATCGTAACCAAGACGGGCAACGGTATAACTACGCAAGACATCTGCCTTGATCTGCAGGCGTTTAAGAATAGCTAGCTTGAGCTCATCCGGTGAATGACCAAGGGGAAGTCTTATTTCAGTAAGTCGTAACATCGAAGATTCTACAGTTATGCGTGAATATGGGAAGCGTGTAATCTTACTCTTTTGAAAAAGACATGTCTCATCGTAATTCGAAATGTATTTTCTGATAAAAAAATCTTAACACTGAGCACAGAAACTGTGCACAGAGAAGAAAGTATGTGTATATAATAATATGGCTAATTAATTTAGCCGCACTAACCAAAGCTACGATACCTGGAACTAAAAATTTTCTGCAGTTTTATAATTTTCGATAGTAACCATGCTTTAATGTATAACATTTTTTCATCGATCATTTAGATCTGGTTATTTACAACTTTTGTCATAAGCTTTTCTTTGCGCATCAATTGATCTTTGGATGGCATCACCCTGTGCGGCCGTATAACCGGAATTCAGCTTTTTTTTCATTTGCCTGATTTGTTTAATATACCCTTCACATTGTTTACTGGGTCTTTCCCTTTCTATAACAGTTATTTTATTTCTTACTCTAGGCTCAGGAAAATCAACATCCTGAATTTCTTTAAGTCGCTCAGAAGAAACTTCATCAATTGGCGCAACTATAATATCCAGGTCTTGCCTGGTTTCATCCAGACACGGAGTATCGATATAACTAATATTGTTATCCTCGTCCGCACATTTGTACATATGCGCGACCGCAGAATCAAGATAAAAAATTGAATACAATGTTATAAGAACGAAAAACAACATCAAAACCGATAACTTTTTATTCGTATATGTGTTTTTAAAAATCATAATCTTCCCTATTAATTTCATTAGTCAAACACCAGACACAGTACAATCAATGACGATTACACTTCCTTAATATTAAAATATTCGTTTAGCCAAATCATGAGAATAATTCAATAATAAACCGATACTAATAACATCTACCGTGAAAAGTATAATCTTACATAATTACATTTCCACGACTTAAGTCATGAATTTTATTCAAACCTGAACAGATTCTACGTTAAACATTAATATTGTAGGCGTATGCAGCCAAAAAATGAACAGTTATTTCACTACACCTCTTCAGACAACCGAACCGGCGTCACCATCTCTGGGTATTTTGCATGCACATCTTTGTAATATTCACGAATACGAACCATATCTTTTTTAACATCACCTGTAGGAAGCAATACCAGACCAAGATTGACTTCCTTATTTTTGAAATCGACATAACCACAAACAATAGGCACATTTGCCTGAAGAGCAATCTGATAAAAGCCTGAGCGCCAGTGCGGCATTTTCTTTCGTGTACCGCTGGGAGCTAGTAGAATCACCTGTCGATTTGATTGCGTGAGCGAATTAACCATTTGCCCGACAACACCATGAGGATGCTGACGATCAATAGCAATACCACCCAGTGCACGCAACAACACTCCAATTGGCCAGATAAAAATGGTGTCCTTTGCTAGCCAGCGTGCTTTTAACCTAAAAATAAAAATAGTAGCCAAACCAAGAAAAAAATCCCAATTGCTGGTATGTGGTGCACCAATGAGAACAAACTTTTTATCCGGTGGTAATTGACCAGTTACGTTCCAACCAGTGATAGCCATAAAGGCACGACCAATCCAGTATTTAAACAGACCGGAAGCAGGTGCATTATGCGTTATTTTTGTACCAACCATCCTAAATCGAAACCCTTAATTACTCTGCCAGTTATCCTGCTTAAATTTATGCAGCTTAGCATAACCCTGTAATAATTTATTGTGAGTAACAAATCCTTCCAGTGATAATCCAGGACTATGCAAACCGTGGAAGTTTTCTATTCCTTCGATGAGTTTGATACCCGTTTTCAGATTTTCCATACCGAACATTTTAGCCAGACTATCAGCGTAATCTTCATAGTCACGTGATTCATCCAGCTTGATCTCTAGCAATGCCTGCATACAGAGATATTCCAGTGAACGCGCTTCATCGAGTTGATCGATTTGCAAACTCCAGTCTACCCATTCTGCAGCCTGTTCATTATCACCTATAGCCAGACACAACATGGCTTTTAATTCACCAATGCGAAGGCTAGCCCATGCCGTGCCCACATCCGGTGCAATACCAATAAATTCCGCAACACGTTGAAGGTCGTTATAACCACCTTCTTCCAGTCGCTCAAGGATATCCTGCCATTTTTTTTCATCGAGATTTTTTAAAGACAGAATATCTTTACGAAACAATGCACCTTCATTGTTGTTATTCCAGATAAGATCATCAACCGGATAAATATCTGATATACCCGGCACGATAATGCGGCAGGCATAAACATTAAGGTGTTCATAATCACAAATATAAATATCATTACCCATGTCGTGAATAATTTTAGTTAGATAGGCAAATTCATCATGGGTATTAGCATCATGATCCCAGTCATAAAACTCATAATCAGGTTTATCCTTGAAAAAGTCGTAAGAGATCAGACCACTGGAATCAATGAAGTGCGTTTCAAGATTATGGTGATCAGCGACTTCATCGAGATCAAAGCTCGGTGGTAGAAAGCCATCAAGCTGATCAAGTCCGCGGCCTTGCAACAATTCTGTGACAGTACGTTCTAGCGCAACCTCAAAACAGGGGTGCGCGCCAAATGAAGCAAATACGGAACCATTACGGGGGTTAATCAGCGTCACACTCATGACAGGGTAAGTACCACCGAGTGAAGCATCCGCAATACGCAAATGATAACCGTGACTTCCAAGCCTGGAAATTGCTTCAACAATCTTTGGAAATCGATTTAGAACTTCCTGCGGCACTTCAGGCAGGCAAATACCCTCTGCGATAATTTTATTTTTAACGTAACGTTCAAAGACTTCAGACACCCCCTGAACTCTGGCTTCGTAACGAGTATTACCCGCTGACATACCGTTACTAACATATATATTGCCAATCACATTAACCGGAAACCAGCATAATTCACTATCTCGTTGGCGTTCGTATGGCAGCGCGCAAATGCCACGCTCACCCGTACCTGAGTTCATATCATAAAGCTGATGAGGTTTAAGCTCTCCTTCTGGATCGTAATAATCCCATAATTCCTCATTTAACAAACCTTCAGGCATGGTATTTTCATCTTCAACATTGAACCAACGTTCATCAGGGTAATGCACAAACTTACCTTTGGAAAATTCCTCGCCTAAATAAAAATCCGCAAAAAAGTAATTGCAGCTAAGACGTTCAAAATATTCTCCGAGAGCACTGGCAAGACACGCTTTACGTGTTGCACCTTTGCCATTAGCAAACATCAGACCACAGTCCTTATCACGGATATGCACCGAAAAAACATTTGGCACTGGATTCAACCAGGAAGCTTCTTCAATATTGATGCCGAGATTCTCAAGCTTGGCAAGCATGGTTTCGATGCTAGACTCAAGATCACGATCTTTACCCTTGATATAAGTTTTATCTGTCATTAATACACCTGGTTTAAAAACATATTTAATATCAAATTAAAATCAAGCTAAATGAGACTACAAGTGTAAAAAAAAACGAATAACGGTTAACGCGTTGAATTGAATTACTTATAAACATACACCTGGTTTCTACCACTTTCCTTGGCCATATAGAGGGCCTTATCGGCGTTTTTAATCGCATCCTGTACTGAATCAGAAGGCTTTGGCATTGCGGTAAGCAGCCCTGCACTCACGGTCAGGTAATCACCTATCATCGATGACTTGTGCTGAATTTCCTTATTCTTCAATGCT
Organism: Gammaproteobacteria bacterium; assembly: GCA_029881035.1. Taxonomy (GTDB): domain Bacteria; phylum Pseudomonadota; class Gammaproteobacteria; order SZUA-229; family SZUA-229; genus LH-M37. The sequence goes on from JAOUNI010000017.1 coordinate 22,500, forward strand.
ACCTGAAACTGCTGCAGGATCAGTTCCGCCTGTTTAACACTGATATCGGACATGATGATAATAAATTCTTCACCACCATACCGTGCAACCGTATCTCCTGCACGTTTGAATATCGTCGCCATTGTATCCGCCACAGCCTTCAGGCATTCGTCGCCAGCCTGATGCCCATATTGGTCATTATAATTTTTAAAATAATCAATATCGATGATCGCGATATTGATCGGATTCCCTGTGCGCTGACACCGGCTCCACTCCATTTCAAGCCGATGGTCAATATAACGACGATTATACAAACCCGTCAAACTATCAGTGGTCGCCAGAAGTTCCAGCTTGTCATTCAAGCTCCTAATTTCATCATTGCTTTTTCTCAGCTGGGTTTCAGCCAGACTACGTCTGTGATCACGACTGACTAATACCGATCTCATGTAGAGAGCAATAACAACAACCAAAAAATAGACAACCAGATACTCACTGAAAGTTTTCTTCCTGTATTCAGCCAGTAACCCGGGCTGATGAAGATCGATGACACTCCAGACGGTATCGTCAATTTTAGCCGAAGACATTATTCTAGATAACTCTTCGCCGGTAAGCCTGTAATCCAGACGATCAGAGATAACATCTCTACCACCCTTCGAGTTTATTTCTATCAGGTTCTGCATTCCCTCATTGACCAGCAGTAACTCATGCCTGGTTGGCTGGATGAGCTCTAGTAAATCAGATAGCTCATTTAGGTTAAAGCTAACAAAAAACAACTTGCCTTCCCTGTCATCGGGTAGCTGAGTCAGAACATCATAATGGTAAGTGTCGTTATTGGGGTGCACCCGCACTTGCTGACGATTAGCACCAATAAAATGTTTTATGTCAGCAAGACAAAGTTCGCCCACCTTACCTTCAAAATCACCGATGATGAGATCACCTGAAGCGGTGACAATATTCGATGCAAAAAAATCAGGGACACTTCTAGCTATCCGTTGATTCAATTCATCATGCAACCCCACTTCATCGGGGTGAAGAGACAAATCCAGGATCAAAGAGCGGTTATCATCCGCAAAATAACCAACTGCGCGGCGTTTATTATCAATGATCTCTTTAATTTCGGCGGCGGCAACTTGCACTGCCTTTTTAGCGGATTGCTGGTGCGCCTGAAAAAAGTCGTTATATCGATCATTAGCCAGCCAGTACAGAAAGGCCGCAAAACCAACTAGGGCAATGAACGTATATATGTTCACAGATTTTTTGATCGACAGATCAGAAACCGGGTTTACTTCATTCATTATACTAGCCTGAGTTTGTTGCCACAGCTGGCTCGCGCTGAAAGTGCGTAGTTTATACGAGCGATACGAATAAAATCACTTTACCCTGACAGACTGATCATTAAAATCGACAACTTGATCTTTTCTAATTTTACAGCGCTTACGAAGCTCGATATTACCGTCGACTTTTACCTGGCCTTCGGCAATAACCGCTTTGGCACGCCCTCCACTTTCGCAGAAACCGGTCGTTTTCAGCAAATCACACAGCTCGATAAAATCATGGCCTTCAAGTTCAAATATTTCCATGGTTGTCTCTATAATTTTGAAAGTGCGGGCAAGGCACCAATTAATAACTGCCGCACCGATGCCATACCAGAGCGCATATGTTGCTCGATAACATCCATGGTAATAATATCCCCATCACCTTTGCCCGCCGCCCAGTTAACCACCAGTGCACAGCAGGCATATTCAATATCCAGTTCACGCGCCAATGAGGCTTCCGGCATACCCGTCATACCAACGATATCGCAACCATCTCTTTCCATACGCGCGATTTCTGCGACAGTCTCGAGCCTAGGCCCCTGTGTTGCACCGTAAACGGCACTACTTTCGAAAGCGCTGCCTTGCTCAGTAGCAGCAGCCTGTAAGATACGGCGGATGCTATCACTATATGGCAGTGATAAATCAACGTGCATGACACTATTTGCATTATCGTCTGAATAAGTGTGTTGTCGTGAATAGGTATAATCAATAATCTGATCAGGGAAAACTATTTTTTCTGGTGGCATATTTTTAGTTATGCCACCAACGGCATTGACAGCAACAATATGGCTGACGCCCTGCTCTTTGAGCGCCCATAAATTTGCACGGTAATTAATATTGTGCGGTGCTATGTTATGCCTCTCACCATGACGGGGAAGAAAAATCAGTTCATGCCCATCAATAGCACCGAACATCAAAACACTGGACGTCTCACCATAGGGCGTTGTTATTTTTTTACTGCGTAAATTCTGCAACGCAGAAAATTCATCCAGCCCAGTACCACCAATAATTGCAATGCGCGTCATATTATTCATTCAACGCATATATGCCATTGAGATAGCGAAGTTGTGACTGGTAATCCATACCAAAACCAAACACATATTTATCTTCAACTTCAAGACCCACATAATCGCTTTCGAAATCTGCAACACAACGCCGATGTTTTTTCTGAACCAGTACCGCAGTCAATACCTGCTTTGCACCCTGTTCACGACAATATTCGACAATTGCTTTCAATGTTATACCTTCATCAAGAATGTCATCAAGAATCAACACGGTGCGGTTTTTTAGATCATGACTAGGATAAGCCAACCAGTTAAGGGTCGTGCCAGTGGTTTGATTTCTATAACGTGTAGCATGAATATAATCAACTTGCGGAAAACAGTTTAACCGTGTCATTAAATACCCGGTAAAAACCAGGCCACCATTCATGACGCACAATAATAGCGGCTGCGCGTCTTTTAATCGTTCATTAATCTGTGCTGCCATAGTATCTATCGCCTGAGCAATCTGCTCATCGTTATAGATTAAACTGGCTCTAGATAAAACTGTTTTAAGATCTTCAATGGAATGGGACATTTAAACAAATATTATTGATACAGTGAGGAATAAAAATTAATAAGTAAAAGTAACAGTATCGTCATCCATGGCTTCGCCAACTACATAAGCAGCACCTACACTTTCATCGATTTCCGCAATAAGTGTCTCCGCCCATATTTCAATAGTCGGCGCACAGACCTTAAAAACCACACCGGCCTTATGGGCCTCTTTGATCACATCATAAATGGTCCGGTGTGTATCATGGTTAATTTCCAGCATCTCAGCATGTCCTTCAGTAGCCAGCTTGCCGGAATGGCCGGTAATCACAATTTCGACATCATGAGACATGGCGGCTGCAACGGTCGCCTGAAACAAAGGCGCTCCTATTTCTTCAGGATTATCTGGATCGGCGTTAGCCAGAATGATTAATAGTTTTTTACTCATGATTGCACCCCTAATTGACCTGGCAATGATTCAGGCATTGATTTTACATGTAACGTCGATGTCGGGAATGCTATTTCTGCACCATGATCATCAATAATATTCATGATCTTAAGTAAAACATCCTGTTTGATTTCATGAAATCGAACCCATTCAGTGGTTTTGGTAAAGGTATAAACGAAGAAATCGATGGATGAAGCTGAAAAACTGACAAAATTGACGATTAATGTTGCTCTGGTATCAATCTCCGGATGATCTAACAGCATCTGTTTTACATCCTTAACAATGTCATCCATTTTTGCAGCATCTTGGTAACGGATACCGATAGTTTCGTAGATACGGCGATTGGTCATTCTTGAAGGATTCTCGACACTAATAGTGGAAAATACAGAATTGGGTATATAAAGCGGACGCTTATCAAAAGTACGAACCCGGGTCAGGCGCCAGCCAATATGTTCCACGGTGCCTTCAATATCACGATCTGTAGAGCGTATCCAGTCACCAATCTTGAACGGTCGGTCAAGATAAATCATCAGGCCACCGAAAAAATTAGAGAGCAAATCCTTAGCAGCAAAACCAATGGCAATACCACCGATACCACCAAAAGCGAGCACACCTGAAATACTGTAGCCCAGGGTTTGCAACACTACCAGACTACTGGTGATGATCACCGATACACGGATTAGTTTTGAAATTGCATCGACAGTATGCGCATCAAAATTCTTTTCCTCGCCTTCTTTGGTTGAAGTAATCAGCACCTGCTGAGTACCCGATATCAAGTTTAGCAAGATCATAGTCAAGATTAGAATAACACCCACGTCTCTGATCGGCCCGACGGCTTCAAAAATAGTGGCACCGCTTTGCTCATGGACAACATCGGCTGCAAAAGCCAGACCCAATAGCCAGATCAGCCAGGCTACCGGCTTCTGTATTGAACGTGTTAACAGATCATCCCAGGGATTGCTGGTTTTTTGCATCCTGATCTCGATTTTATGAATGGTACGTCGTGCAATAAAACTTAACGACAGTGAAGCAAAAACAATGACAAAGACCTGAACAATCCAGTCATTATTTTGCACAAAATGGAGTATCTGACTGATTTGATCATTACTGTTCATTGATATACCTGTTCGTTATCTATGACAACTAAACATCCAGCTCCAGCCAGGGTGAGTCATCCAGTTCTGCTATCATTTTATTGACCTGTCGCCATTTAGTGCTCGCCAATAGTTCATTTCGATCAATCGTTCCTTTACCGTGCATGCGTGTTAAACGTAATTGTGATGCCGGATTGCTATAATCACCCAGCGCCTCAATGACATCCAGAACACCATCTGGATGATTACACACCAGCACCATATCACAACCAGCATCCAGGGCCAGTAATGCACGCTCACCATAACTCCCACCTATACCGGCTGCTTCCATGCTCAAATCATCACTAAAAATCACACCCTGAAATTTCAGCCGATCACGTAATATTTTTTTCAACCATATTTTGGAATAACCTGCAGGTTTGTCATCAACCTGATCATAAATAACATGTGCTGGCATAATCGCAGGCAGATTATTGCGAATCATTTTTTCAAAAGGAATCATGTCTGACTTCATCAAGGTCTCCATATCACGATGATCCACCGGTAAAGCCAGATGTGAATCTTCACTAACACCACCGTGCCCTGGAAAATGTTTGCCCACTGCTGACATTCCTGCCTGCGACATGCCATGCATAAAAGCATAAGCCAGGGTCGCCGCTATCTCTGGCCTGGCATGAAAAGCACGATTGCCGATAACACCACTGACACCATGAGCCAGATCGAGTACCGGTGCAAAACTAAAATCGACCTGGATTGCACGTAGCTCTGTTGCCATCAGCCAGCCGGTAAGTTCAGCGCACTCACGAGCCATATTCTGATCGTGTTTGTATATTTCACCAAACACACTCGCTGGTGGCAATCGGGTAAAACCTTCATGGAAACGCTGCACACGACCACCTTCATGGTCAATCGCAATCAGCAATCTAGGAATACGCAGTGAGCGAATTTCAGCAACCAGCGAGGTAATTTGCTCGATAGTTTCAAAATTCCGAGTGAATAAAATAATACCGCCCACCTGCGGGTGTAACAGCAATTCTCTTTCGGTATCGCTAATCTGCGTACCGACCAAATCCATCATGATGGGCCCGAGTGACATTAAATAACTACCTGTTTAATATTTTTTTCATTTATAAGCCGTACCAGAAGATAAATCAACAACAAGCCTTTTTCAGATCCCGATACCACAAAAATCAAGAATCTGTGCGATATGATTTTCAAAACCAGTGAAAGAATGATCACCACCCTCTTCTAACACCATTGGGCATCCCTGATATTTTTCCAGCGCCTGTCGATAGTCCAGCGTTTCATCACCTTTTTGCAACAACAGCAAATAACGTTCCGGCCGGGTAATCGTATTGGTATCGAGCTGTCGAAATTGTTCGATATGACTCTCATCCAGCACCCATTTCTCAGTGGTATGATAATTGGTATTCTCACCCAGATATTTTTTCAGCAGTATTTGTGGACGAACAGCCGGATTTATCAGTGTTGCTTTACAACCAAAACGCTCTGCCAGATAAGTCGCATAAAAGCCGCCCAGAGAACTTCCTGCAACAGCAACATTAGCACTTTTCCTGTGCTGCTCAAACAAAGCCACCAGTATGGACATAGCTTCAGCGGGTACAGGCGATATTTCAGGAATAATCAGTTGATCCAGCCTGTTTCGCTGCGCCATATAAGCGTGCAAGACTTTAGCCTTATATGACTCAGGCGAGCTATTAAAACCGTGCAGATAGATTAATCGAGTTGAACTCATAAAGGGCAGAGATGATCATCTTAAAATTAGAGACATAAAAAACCCCTGTAAAACAAGGTCCTACAGGGGTCATTTATTGCTATATGAGTGCTGAGCACGATGTAGATTTTTCGCTGTAGCAAAGCATGAATTTCGAAAAAGCGCAGTTTACACGGAGTAAATGAGCATTTTGAGAATATCCCTAACGTCGCTACGGCGGAAATATACCTCGTACAGAGTGCTCCTATTTAGCAGCCATATCCTTCAGCGCTTTCAAAGGTAATACTTTAACTACTTTACGAGCCGGTTTAGCTTTAACGTCCATTAAGGTTCCAGGGTTAAATGGATTAGGGACATTCTTACGAGCTTTGGTCGCTGGTTTCTTGTTGATCTTAATTTTCATCAGGCCAGGAATCTTGAATTCACCGGCACCGCGAGTCTTAACATGACCTTCAATAACATTGCTCAGTGATTCAAAAACTTTAACGATGTCTTTTCTTGCAACACCAGTTTCTTCTGCAATGTGCAAATATAATTGAGTTTTTGTATAGGCTTCTGCAATAGGCTTAACATTTTTTACTGGTGCTACTTTTTTAGCTGCAGATTTTTTTACAGACTTTTTAACGGCTGCTTTTTTAACAGCTTTCTTTTTGACTACTTTTTTCTTTGCGGCGGCCATAGTTTTACCCTTTAGGTGGTTATTTATTTTTTTAGCTTTAACAACTAGGCGCATTTTTATAACTTTAACCCCTTAATGTAAACACCTAAATCATGAAAATTTTCATTTTTTACCTATAAATACAGTAAAAAATGACATATTGATGATTATTCAGACAGGGTACTAACTTATTGGAGCTTTATTGTACGGACACAAGCGCAACGGCATGAACAGCGATACCCTCTTTTCTACCGGTAAACCCTAATTTTTCGGTTGTTGTTGCCTTGATATTAATTTGGTTTTTTTTCACTTCAAGAATGGCAGCAATGCTCTCACACATAGACATCATGTACGGGGATAAGGTCGGAGCCTGGGCGACAATGGTGACATCAAGATTCGATAGAATGTAACCTTCCTGCTTCACTTTTTGGTAAACGTTTTCCAGTAACAGACCACTATCTATATTTTTATATTTTGGATCAGAATCAGGAAAATGCCGACCTATATCACCTGCAGCAATCGAACCCAGCAAAGCATCACAGATCGCGTGTATCACGACATCTCCGTCTGAATGCGCCAGTAACCCATGTGTATGTTTAATACGAATTCCTGCCAGCACGATATGATCCCCTTCGGTAAAGGCATGCACGTCAAAACCATGACCTATACGAAAAGGTATTTTTGCTTGAGAATTATCCACGCTCATTTATTTCTCCTGGCCCTGCTGATCTGCCAGGAACAGCTCAGCCAAACGTAAATCATTGGGACGTGTGATCTTGATGTTATCTTCATGCCCCTTGATCAGCAATGGTGCAAACCCGGCGTACTCCATGGCTGACGATTCATCAGTAATAATAACATCATCAATTACTGCCTGAATCAAAGCATTTCGCAATGTGCTGAAGGGAAACAACTGCGGTGTCAGCGCATGCCAGAGACCTTCACGATCTTCAGTCTTCTGTACCAGTGCCACACCGGTAGCCTGACGTTTCATCGTATCGCGTACTGGCAATGCCAACAGGCCTCCCGCTTCACTGTTCATTACCTGCTTGATGAGCTGATCAATATCATCGAGCCGTACACAGGGCCGTACCGCATCGTGAACCAGTACCCAGTCATTATCGACATCAAAATCTTCACGCTCTGCCAGTGCCTTCATCGCATTCAATACAGAATCACAGCGCTCTGCACCACCCTCTGCTCTAAGTACCGGCTTAGCTGGATTAATGTTCAGACTATCCCAGTATTGATCATCGTGGCGCAATGCAATCACCAGACCTTTTACCCTGGCGGCAGACAATAAACGCTGAATAGTATTTTCAATCACCGTTGAACCGGCTAAAGGCAGATATTGTTTGGGTATATCCGATTGCATGCGCTGGCCAATGCCGGCAGCAGGAATTACAGCCCAGATAGATGGTTTATTCATAGCGTTATTTGCTGAGCACAGAACTATCGCCTGTTGCGGAGTTTTTATCACTGGTTTTATCAGACTCACTAGAAATGACCTGATAATAAACCTCATCCTTACCGATCATACCCAGCTCACTTCGAGCGCGTTCCTCAATGGCATCCATGCCTTTTTTTAAATCCTGTACTTCAGCATCAAGCGCCTGATTACGTTCTTTCAGTGTATCAACCTGAAGCTGAACCTCTCCAACTTCCTTTTCCAGCTGTAAAATTTCAGGAATACCACCATCACCCAGCCATATTTTGTATTGCAAAAGTACCAGCAATACAATCAGAATAGCGATGATTTTTTTCACAATACCCCGTTCAGATTACCCGATTACTTCAAGTACTTAAATGCACTCTTTCCTGCATAAACAGCACTATCACCTAACTCCTCTTCAATGCGTAATAGCTGGTTATATTTAGCAATACGATCAGAACGTGACAACGAACCGGTTTTAATCTGGCCCGCCTGGGTGGCCACACACAAATCAGCAATAGTGCTGTCTTCAGTTTCACCAGAGCGATGTGAAATCACCGCGGTATAATCTGAAACATGCGCCATGTGAATCGCATCCAGCGTTTCACTCAACGTACCGATCTGGTTAAACTTGATCAGAATCGAGTTAGCGATATTCTTGTCGATACCTTGTTTGAAAATAGAGGTGTTAGTCACAAACAGATCATCACCCACCAACTGAACTCTATCACCGAGTTTTTGGGTCAGATAAGCCCAACCTTCCCAGTCATTTTCAGCCAGGCCGTCCTCGATAGTAATAATCGGAAACTGATCAACCCAGCCTGACAGGTAATCACTAAATTCATTGGCATTAAATGTCTTGCCCTCAGAACCCAGGGTGTAAATACCATCTTTATAAAATTCAGAAGCCGCCGCATCCAGGCCCAGATAAATATCTTTACCGGGCGTGAAGCCTGCGCGGGTAATCGCTTCGAGGATCACATCAATCGCTTCTTCGTTAGAGGACAGATCAGGTGCAAAACCACCTTCATCACCGACAGCGGTATTCATGCCTTTGGCATGTAACACTGTCTTCAATACGTGGAAAACTTCAGCGCCGTAACGCAACGCTTCTTTGAATGAAGGCGCGCCGACGGGCAAAATCATAAACTCCTGCAAATCAACACTGTTATCGGCATGCTCGCCGCCGTTGATGATGTTCATCATCGGCACCGGCATAGTGTACTCGCCACGTCCCAGAGAAACATACAACGGTTCTTTTTTTGCATTGGCGTTAGCATGAGCAGTCGCCAGTGAAACCGCCAGCAGTGCATTCGCACCCAGACGTTCTTTAGTGCTGGTACCATCAAGCTCGATCATCTTCTTATCGATGCCATCCTGATCAGCCACATCCATACCCAGCAATGCAGTGCGAATTTCACCGTTGACGTTGGCCACGGCTTTAGTCACGCCTTTACCCAGGTAACGTTTATTATCGCCATCACGCAATTCAAGCGCCTCACGTGAGCCGGTCGATGCACCTGACGGCACGGCAGCACGACCACGTGCGCCACTCGATAAATATACATCCGCTTCTACGGTTGGGTTACCGCGTGAATCAAGAATTTCACGGGCCTTAACATTTACTATATCTGTCATGATTTTCCTATTAAAAATCGATTATTAATTACTATTATAAAAATACTGAATTCTAAGTTTTAGCCGAGTGTAAGTTCTTCAAGAGGTTGCGCTTTAACTACACGATCGAGTTCGATCATGGTTCTCAGCAATGATTCCATCTTATCCAGCGGCCATGCATTAGGACCATCACTGAGCGCCTTGCTGGGATCAGGATGTGTTTCCATAAAAACACCAGCGATACCTGCAGCTATCGCCGCTCTCGCCAAGACAGGCACATGTTCACGTTGTCCACCAGAAGACGTACCCTGACCTCCGGGCAACTGCACTGAATGTGTAGCGTCGAATACTACCGGACAACCGGTGTCACGCATCACCGCCAGTGAACGCATATCCGAAACTAAATTGTTGTAGCCAAACGAAGCGCCGCGTTCACACACCATAATCTGCTGATTACCGGTAGAGCGAGCTTTATCCACCACGTTTTTCATATCCCAGGGCGCAAGAAACTGGCCTTTTTTGATATTCACCGCTTTACCGGCGTTGGCCACGCGTAAAATGAAATCGGTCTGGCGGCACAAAAAAGCGGGTGTCTGCAAGACATCGACCACATCAGCAACTTCATCAATGGGCGTGTTTTCGTGCACATCGGTCAATACAGGCACACCAACTTCATTTTTAACTTTTTGCAGAATACGCAAACCTTCTTCAATGCCCGGTCCACGAAAGCTGTCGCCTGAGGAACGGTTGGCTTTGTCGTAAGAGGATTTGTAAATAAAATGGATACCCAGACGTTGAGTGATTTCCTTCAGTTTGATGGAAGTCTCCATCGCCATGGCTTCGCTTTCGATAACGCAGGGTCCTGCAATCAAAAAAAACGGCTGATCCAGCCCCACTTCAAAATCACATAACTTCATTAAGCAACTGCCTCGGCATTCTTGATATTGTGGAATTCCAGTGCAGCCTTGATGTAATTGGCGAACAGAGGGTGACCATCGCGCGGTGACGATGTGAATTCAGGGTGGAACTGGCAGGCCAGGAACCAGGGATGATCTTTTAACTCCACCATCTCGACCAGATTACCGTCGCTGGATTTTCCACTAATCACCAGACCTGCTGCTTCAAGCTGTTTACGATAGTGATTATTAAATTCATAGCGATGACGATGACGTTCAAAGACATTATCATTGCCGTAGACTCTACGAGCCAGGGTATTTTCTACCAGATTACAACGCTGCGCGCCCAGGCGCATGGTGCCACCCAGATCAGAATCGGCACCACGTTTTTCAATGCTGCCATCTTCTGCCTGCCACTCGGTAATCAAAGCAATCACCGGATGCTTGGTGGTATCACTAAACTCACTGCTGTGCGCATCTTTCAAACCAGCCACATTGCGGGCAAATTCGATGACTGCCACCTGCATACCCAGACAAATGCCCAGATACGGTATTTTATGTTCACGCGCGTACTGCACGGCGGCAATCTTGCCTTCAATGCCACGATCACCAAAACCACCGGGCACCAGAATCGCATCAAGATTTTCCAGCGCGCTAAAATCACCATTTTCCAATGATGCCGAATCGATATAATCAATATTAACTCTGGTTCGATTCTTCGCACCGGCATGTGACAAAGCTTCATTCAGCGACTTGTACGATTCGGTTAAATCAACGTATTTCCCGACCATACCGATCGTGATTTCATGTTCAGGATGTTGCATGGCATCGACCACACTCTGCCATTCAGCCAGATCCGCATTTTTAACTTCCAGTTTCAATCTATCTGCAATAAAACCGTCGACACCCTGTTCGTGCAACCACAGCGGAATTTTGTAAATGTTATCCATGTCGAGCGCAGACACTACCGCTTTCAGCTCAACATTGGTGAACAGCGCGATTTTCCTGCGATCATCTTCACCGAGTAATCTCTCAGAACGACACAGCAACAGATCAGGCTGAATACCGATGGAACGAAGCTCCTTCACCGAATGCTGCGTCGGTTTGGTTTTTACTTCGCCTGCAGTCGCGATATAAGGTACCAGCGTCAAATGTACATAGAAGGTATTCTCTCTACCCAGCTCAACACCCATCTGGCGAATCGCTTCCATGAACGGCAGCGACTCAATGTCACCGACGGTGCCGCCAATCTCAACCATGGCCACATCCGCGCCTTCGGCACCGCGGCGAATCGAAGCTTTAATCTCATCGGTGATATGTGGAATAACCTGAACCGTGCCGCCCAGATATTCACCGCGTCTTTCCTTACGAATCACACGCTCATATATCTGGCCACTGGTAAAGTTACTGGACTTACTGGTACGAGTACGCACAAAACGTTCGTAATGACCCAGATCGAGATCCGTTTCTGCGCCATCATCGGTGACAAACACTTCGCCGTGCTGAAAGGGACTCATGGTACCAGGATCAACATTAATATAAGGATCCAGTTTCATCATGCGGACTGTCAGTCCCCGACTTTCTAGAATGGTGCCTATAGATGCAGCAGCTATGCCTTTACCAAGCGAAGACACAACACCACCAGTAATAAAAATATATTTCGTCATGAAGGAAGCAATGCGCTCATGTGGGTAAAATCGTGTGGTAATTAGCGTGCGGCAAAGATATTATTTCGAACACGCTCGCATGGGCGTATATGGTAACAATAATAGCGTGTCACGACAATTGCGATTAGCCATTCAATACATCATTAATGTGTCCCATTGCAGCGCCATCATGACATCATCCAAACTTGTTTCAACGCTTCCATTCAACCCGGATGAGTGTAAGCTGGCATTAATTACGACTAACAAACAACCTTATAAAACTCACCTAACTAATTGTTTATTATAGATAGATGACACTTAAGAAACTACTTGAGCAGGCCATAATCGACGACGGCTACCGACCTGATCCGGCACAGCAGCTAGCGATTAACACTCTGCAGAGCTGTTATGACAGCCTCAGCCAGCAACAGTCAAGTGCACCCTGGTACGGTCGTTTGTTCGCCAGTCTCAGCAACCAGCCCAAAACCAGCCAACAGGGCATCTACCTCTGGGGCGATGTCGGCCGTGGCAAAACCTGGCTGATGAACCTGTTTTACACCAGCCTGCCATTCGAAGAAAAACACCGCATCCACTTTCACCGTTTTATGCTCGACGTACACAAACGCCTCGCCAGTGTAAAAAACCAGAAAAACCCGTTAACCCAAATCGCCAGCGACTATGCCGAACGTTATCGTGTCATCTGCCTCGATGAATTCATCGTCACCAACATCACCGACGCCATGCTGCTACACGGCCTGTTACGCGCGCTGCATCATCATGGCGTCATGTTAATCATGACCTCGAACCGCACACCGGACAATCTATACCTGAACGGCCTGCAGCGCGAACGCTTCCTGCCTGCCATCTCACTAATCAAACACATGTCGAAAGTCATTCACCTGAACGGTGAACTCGACCACCGCAGCATATTGAGACAAAACATCGAGCCTGTAGCCACCATTGAAAGCCCCACGAGTAACAACCAGCTGCAACAGAAAATGCAACAATTGGCTGGTGATAACCTGAAACAAAACCACATCATCAGTATCTTGAATCGACCGGTACAAACCATCGCCTGCGGTGATGGAGTCGTCTGGTTTGACTTCGACATACTGTGCAACACACCCAGAGCTGCACAGGACTACATCCAGCTGGCCGAACAGTTCCACACCCTGCTGCTCTCCAACGTACCTATCATGGACGAAAACATGGACGACAAAGCCCGTCGATTTATCTACCTGATCGACGCACTCTACGAAAAACGCGTCAAACTTCTACTCAGCAGCCAAACCGGACTCGACAAACTCTACATCGGAGACATGCTAGAATTTGCCTATCGACGCACACTCAGCCGTTTAGTCGAGATGCAATCAGAACAATACATGGCCAGACCTCATGCCCCACAATAACGTAAAACTGCAGCACATCATTGAGAATATCTGTAGCACAGGCTGCGAACGTGTTTATGAAATCATAGCCATAATGGAACGTCGGGAAAGCATAGAAGAAACATCTCAATTAAACTCACAGGAAAGTGAAATAGTCTTACAGGAATTAAAAAACATCATGGCTGTGTACAAACAAAAATAAATTCACACATGAATGCACTCGAAGCCAGAAACATCCAATGTCCCTATTGCGGCGAAAGCATAAACATCCTCATTGATTGCTCAATACCCGAACAAAGTTACATAGAAGACTGCCCGGTTTGCTGCCGACCGATTAACCTTAATACCTCGATTAATCAGGATGGAAAATTAAGCCTAATCATCACCCACGAAAACGAGTAACCCGTAGGACGGCAATCCCTTGCCAACAATCAGATAATTGAGAGAACGAATGTCAACAATTGCAGACGAAATAGAAAAGCTACCCAGACCTGTGTCATTCATGGAGGCTTTTCTTTATTGGCTAAAACTGGGTTTTATCAGTTTTGGTGGGCCCGCCGGGCAGATCAGCATGATGCATCAGGAATTGGTTGAAAAACGCCGATGGATTTCTGAGCATCGCTTCTTACACGCGCTTAATTACACGATGGTTTTGCCCGGACCTGAAGCACAACAATTGGCAACATATATTGGCTGGTTAATGCACGGTGTATGGGGCGGTATCGCTGCTGGCGTTCTGTTTGTTCTTCCCTCTTTGTTCATCCTCATAGCATTAACGTGGGTCTATTTGGCCTATGGCGATGTTCCGGCAGTGGAAGGTATCTTGTATGGAATTAAACCTGCAGTAACCGCAATTGTTGTGTTTGCAGCTTATCGAATTGGTTCCAGGGCCTTAAAAAATAATGTGCTTCGCACCTTGGCTGTCTTGGCTTTTTTAGCTATTTTCGCCCTAAATATTCCGTTCCCTTATATTGTGCTGATGGCAGGTTTTGTCGGTTATATAGGGGCGCATTTCGCACCTGACAAATTTAAGGCTGGTGGTCATCATTCTGAGTCAGGAAAAGCATTCGGTCCCGCGCTGATTGACGATGATACGCCTATACCAGAGCATGCTAAATTCAAAGGCGCTAGATTGCTCATGTTTGGCATGGTCGGTATTTCTATCTGGAGCGTGGTGATGTTGATGCTCTCAATAAGCTATGGTTGGGAGGGAGCACTAACTCAAATGGGCTGGTTCTTTACCAAGGCCGCACTTGTGACTTTTGGTGGGGCCTATGCAGTTTTACCCTATGTCTATCAGGGCGGCGTAGAACATTACGCGTGGTTGAGTGGCGCTCAAATGATTGATGGTTTGGCTTTAGGTGAAACTACACCAGGCCCGCTGATTATGGTTGTTGCATTTGTTGGTTTCGTCGGTGGTTGGACAAAAGAAATATTTGGCCCTGAAATGTTGGCATTGGCGGGTGCAGCAGGGGCGGGTATTGCAACCTTGTTTACTTTTTTGCCCTCCTTCCTGTTTATATTGCTGGGTGGTCCCGCAGTAGAAGCAACAAGACACGACATTAAATTCACTGCACCTTTAACAGGTATCACTGCGGCTGTTGTTGGGGTCGTTCTCAATCTGGCTGTCTTTTTTGCCTATCATGTGCTGTGGCCTCAAGGTTTTGAAGCAACATTTGAATGGTTTTCCCTACTCATTGGCATCGCGGCCTTTGTTGCCCTTTTCAAATACAAGATTGGCATTGTGCCAGTTATAGGTGGATGTGCGGCTATGGGTCTGGGTTATTCTCTGTTTCTGTAGATGAAAATCAATGGGCTAACAAGCATATGCACTCGGACATCAACAAGCGTTTTTTGGGCAGGTTGTTTGGGGCAGCACTTTTTACAAAACACATCCTTGTGTTTTGCCCTACGGGCCAGCCATAAAACGTCTGTTCAAATTTTCATGAGGGTAGCGAGCCCGTAGGGTAAGGGGCAAGGATGCGCCACATAATGCCCACTCCACCAACATATCAACTTGGGGAAAAGGGGCTCACTTACAAAACACATCTATGAATTAATTACATAGAAAAAACATTTTCATTTTCTAGACTGTAACCGACATACCCATCATTGGCCAGATAATTCCAATGGCCAGTGCTACAACTGCCATCAGCACAATGCTGGCAGGAATACCCGCCATAAAGAATTGCCCGGTAGTAAACTGTTTTGAGTCATAGGCAATGGCATTCGGCGCAGCACCCACCAGTAACAGAAATGGGCAGGCTGAAACGATGAGCGCTGAGTACAGTACAACATCAGGCGCAACATCCAGGTAAGGTGCGATAACCAGTGCAACTGGTAATGAAATCGCAATGGCCGCTACGTTCATAATAAAATTGGTCATCACCATAACAAAGAAGGAAATACCCAGAACGAACACAAACCAGTTGGCCTCCTTAAACATCGCCAGCCAGTTTATCGCCAGCCACTTAGCAGCACCGGTTTCCCACAGACAAAAGCCAATGCTCATGGCACCGGCAAATAGCAGCACAATATTCCAGGGGATTTTTTCCAGGTCATCAATACTCAGGATCTTGAACATGAAGAAGGTAATAGTGGAAAGCAATACCACCGATGTCTTGTCGATGAACTCCATCTCGGGGATAAATGACTTCAACGATAATGTGATGATCACCGCGAGCACGACAAGACCGACAAAATATTCATCGCGAGTGATTGGTCCAGCTTCTTGATACAGGCGCCTGGCTTTTTCGCGTAGACCGGGAATTTCTGTTTTCTCAGGCTTGAACAATATCATCATCATTCCCCAGCAAAGAAATACCATCAACCAGCCGATAGGAAACATGTAATAACTGAGTTCAAAAAATGAAATATTACGTTCGACTATATCGTTAAAGAAACCAATAGCCACCGCACCACGTGCCGCGCCCAGTAGTGTAATCATACTGCCAGCACCCGCAACGAACGCCATACCAATAAACAGCCCCTTGCCAAATTTCGAGGGCTTATTGCCTTCGCCATACAGTGCGTAAATCGCCATCAAAATAGGGAACATGGTGGCCGCAACAGCAGTGTGTGCCATGAAATGTGTCAGCAATGCTGTAACGATGAAGCAACCAAGATAAATCATGCTGGTCTTCTCACCGACAATGGTCAGCATTTTGTATGATACCCGCTGCGATAACCCAACCTTGGTGAAGACCATGCCGATGACCAACGAGCCAAAAATAAACAGAACGGATGGATCCATAAAATCCTTAAACGCGACATTGGCGGGGCGTATAAGGAACAGCGCCTGAAAAACACCAATAGCGAGACTGGTCACACCGATGGGCACGACTTCAAACACCCACCATGTACCAGCAAGCAGGAACAGTGCAATCGCCGCCTTGCCTTCGCGCGTGAGCGCAAAGCGTTCACCCAGTGGATCGACTGCATCAGGAAGCGGGTCGGCCAAATAAAGCCAGAAGAAAAGAAAAAGCCCCAGCGAAATAAAGATGATGCGCTTGAGATCAAGCACTGGAATGCTAACGGTAAATTCAATTTTTTGATTATCTGAAGAATCTGACATAACTAATCTCTATTCCTGTCCAGGGCCCCATACTTTTTCAACATTTTTAGCCAAACATTCAAACAGGTCGACCAGGCGAATCACACCAACGACGTGATCATCTTCGACCACGGGCAGAATCAATAAATCTTTGACCAACATAAGATAAAGGCATTTCGAGACCGGGTCATCGAGCGATACCTGGTCCTCAATCAAAGTCATATACTCACTCACGGGTTTTTTGGCTTCATCCTGTAGATGTTCGACTGAAAAACCTTCCTGCCAAAGCAACGAGAGCGCAGTCAGGTCCTGACCCAGGCCTTCCATATTAAAAGGTTGATTGCCTTTTATATTGGGTTGCTTTTTATGTAGATAATTTGGACCAACGGCACGAATCAAATCCCTTATCGACAAATACCCCTTGAGCTTCTCGCCCACTTCATCCAGCACCAATATGCTGCGGTACTTGTGCTGCCCTTCCAGGTCTTTGTGCATCATATAAAAGGCGTTACCAATGGGGGCATCTGACGAAATATTCGGATAATCCTCAATTTTCACAAAAATATCTTTTACCTGATGATTTTCAATCATGGTTGTTAGCCTCCTGTAACCGGCACCTGAAATGTATCGGCATTTATCCAGAGATGGGTCATTATGCTTGCCGCGTAACCGAGCATGATGACCGGTGTCCATTTGAGATGAGTGAAAAAGGTGTAGATACCGCGCGCCTGCCCCATCAGCGCAACACCGGCTGCCGAACCAATCGACAACATGCTACCACCAACACCCGCAGTTAAGGTCACCAGCAGCCATTCGCCGAGTGGCATATCGGGTTGCATTGCCAGCACCGCGAACATCACTGGAATGTTATCAATGACAGCAGATAAAAAACCCACGGCAATATTTGCATTGGTTGCACCAAGGTCCACATAGATGTGCTGGGAAAGTAGCGATAGATAACCAATAAAACTAAGACCGCCGACACACAGTACAACACCGTAAAAGAACAGCAACGTATCCCACTCAGCACGAGCGAGTCGACCATAAACATCGAAGGCGGGACGTGCTTTTGTACCTGATGGAACAACATCACCGACACGACCATAATCCTCTGTATCTTGCGGTGTTTCAATATGTGTTTTTCTCAGGTAATAGCCATAGAACTGAAGATAGGCAAGGCCTGTCATCATGCCGAGCACCGGTGGCATATGTAAAAAGTTATGAAAGCCTACTGCGGTAGCAATAGTGCAACCAAACAGTCCCAATATTACATAAGCGCCACGACGCAGTTCTATTTTGCCATTAATCGGTTCAGGTATTCCTTGAGGAACGAAAAAGTGCATCAATGCCGCTGGGACAACAAAATTCACCAGTGAAGGAACAAATAATAATAAGAATGTCTGAAATTCAACTAGTCCCTTCTGCCAGACCATCAACGTGGTGATATCACCAAAGGGACTAAACGCACCACCGGAATTGGCTGCAACTACAATATTGATACAGGCCAGGCTAACAAACTTTGCATTATCCTTGCCCACTGCCAGAACCACAGCCGACATGACCAGTGCAGTTGTCAGGTTATCAATTACTGGCGACAGAATAAATGCCAGGCCACCGGTAATCCAGAACAGCAAACGATAGCTGTAGCCCTTATGTACTAGCCATGAGCGCAGCGCCATGAATATCTGACGCTCGTCCATGGCATTTACATAAGTCATCGCTACCAGAAGAAACAGGAAAAGCTCGGCGAACTCGAGCAGATTGTGACGAAAGGCATCGATAACAACATCATCCATACCGATGGTGCTGTAGTGATAGGCAATTAATGCCCAGATGACACCCGCAGACAATATCACCGGTTTAGACTTCCGTAGCTGGGTGCATTCCTCACACACAACCATGGCATAAGCCAGTATTACCAGAATAAGCGAGAACAGCCCTATAGGGTGTGAAGTTAAATCAACCCAGTTTGTTGCACCCGCACTCACTGCCGACATCGCAGAAACCGGTAGTGCGAGACTCAAAAATACTAAAGTGTAAAATGTATAGCCTAAGAAATTTTTGCTCTTGTTATTAATCACTATCCATCCGCCCTGCACCATCAACGCGATCACATTTATCCCTATACTACCCATAATCATTTAACGAAACAAACCTACCTCCTTATGTCAGGCTATCATTTAATATGATGTTGATTTCATAATAGGGTTATGTCGATATTCAGTGCCCTGTCGCACCAACTACATATGTGGTTGAGTTTTATATCCTGCTTGCGCCAAACGAATTCACGCACTCGAAGCACTTGTTAGTAATAATCTAAAAAGCACAGAATACGGGGCATTAAACGTCAGGCTAGTGCCAGCCCTGATACTATCGAAACTGTATAGCACTCACATGACTGTGAACGAAGGGGCTCAGGTTGGACCTCCCCCACAACACTGAAACCTTGCTGTTGTTGCAAACAAACTTGACAACAAAAAGCCCGGCTCTATGGCCGGGCTTTTTGTTGTTCGTGATTAACGCCTGTTTTTAGGCAGGTGCTTTAGCGCGAGACTTGTACTCACCATTACGAGAGTCGATTTCGATCCAGTCGCCGATTTCGCAGAAGTCAGCGACTTTTATTTCTGTGCCGTTACTGAGCTTGGCAATCTTCATCACTTTGCCTGAAGTATCACCACGGGCTGAGCCTTCGGTGTAAACAATTTCACGTACGATGGTGGTCGGCAGGTCAACTGAAATAACTTTGCCTTCGAAAAACACGGCAGAACAGACGTCGGTCATGCCATCGACGATGTAAGGCAGTACGCTTTCCAGATCGTCGGCATTGAGTTCGTACTGGTTATATTCTTCGTCCATGAATACGTACATCGAATCACTGGAGTAAGAGTAAGTCACGTCAAGTTTATCCAGCATAACGGGTTCCACCTTGTCATCAAACTTGTAAACGGTCTCGGTGGTAGAGCCTGATAACAGGTTCTTCATTTTTATTTTATTGATGGCGCTATTACGGCCCGATTTTGTGTACTCGGTTTTTTGAACAATCCAGGGCTGTCCGTCGATTAGTATCACGCTATTGACTTTCAATTCTGATGCGGCTTTCATATTAATATCCGGATAAAGATGGTGGGTTAGACTTTGGGGGGGCATTTTAACCAATTTAGATGAAAATTTACTAGGGCTGCAGAAATATTTATCTGACCGGCCAGCTGCTGGCACCAGTTTTCGGCCTGCTCAGTCAATTCCGGCAGGACCTCAAGGATTGCCTGCCAGCTTTCCTGCATATCCTGAGCGCTATTCCAGGCTCGCCACTGAGCCAGCAGCGCGGCACTGGCAACGGCTGACAGACCTGCGCTGTAGAGTTTAAGAAAGGCTTCAAGCTTGTGCAGATGGGCGTTTTCCTGCTGTGGATAGATATGCCAGAGCAACGGCCTGCCCGCCCATTGGGCGCGCACGAATGAGTCTTCACCGCGTACCGCATTGAAATCGCAGCTCCAGAGCAGGCGGTCATAATCATCCTGACTCAGGAACGGGATGATCTGCACCGTTAACGTGCCGCGGCTGTGGAGATCACCGGTAGTTAAATGGTCGACTCCCAGCCAGCGTTGCAGATCGGCAATGATTCTCCCCTCCGGCACCAGCAGATGTGTCGGTCGCCCGGCCGCAGCCATGGCCTCCAGCCAGCTGGCCAGAGCGGGGTTCTCATAAGCAAACAACGAGATCAGGCATGCCTCGGGCTCGATATTGATGCCGAGGCGTTGCAGAAACTGCTGGCGATTAGCGGGATCTTGCTGAAAACGCTGACGTTGTTCTATCAGGCCGGTCTCGCGCAACAGGCCCCCGGTTTGCGGGGTAAACCCGGGGAAGAAAAAAAACTTTTGCAGTCCATTCAGCTGCGGCGACGGCAGGCCGTGGCAACCGGCGACCCAGTCTTCAGCGCTTAAGTATTCCAGGTTCAGCCACAAGGGCGGCGTAGCACGTTGCGTCATGGCGTCGATATAAACGGCTGGCAACTGGCAGGCGAAGGCTTCGATCACGACATCGGCGACCGGCACCGGCGGCCAGTCTTGTGGCCAGCGGTGCACTTCCACTCCTCTGAGTCTCTGCACTGCATCTTCAGCGTTGGCTTCGGGGCATAATCGGCAGAGAGCATCCAGATCATCGACCCAGAGGCGCACTGCCTGATCATGCTCGGCCACCAGCTGACGGGCCAGACGCCAGGTCACACCAATATCACCGAAGTTGTCGATGACAGAGCAGAAAATATCCCAGGTAACGCGCATAAATAATCCTGTGGCTAAAAGCAGCCATTCATGTTCGCCATTATGCCTGACGCTTTATGTGATTGCCTTCACGACGTGGAAATTTAGGCAATGATCTCCAGGCAGAGTTGTACAAGCATTCGTATAGGTTTACGATTCGGTGACTGTAAATTGTGAGTGAAAAACATGAAACTGCCTAAACCCGAAGCGGGAGATTTCTGGGGTGGTCTGGCTGCGATGTTGGTCGCCCTGCCCTCGGCCATCGCTTTCGGCGTGATTATTTATTCGCCACTGGGCACCTCCTATGCAGCTCAGGGTGCGCTGGCAGGCATACTCGGCGTAACCGCACTCGGTCTGATCGCACCGACGTTAGGTGGCACTAATCGCCTGATCACAGCCCCGTGCGCACCCGCAGCCGCCGTCATGTCAGCCTTTGCCCTGGAGTTCATGCATGGTGGTGGCAGCGTCGAATCTGCGCTGCTGATGATATCAATGCTGGGATTACTGGCAGGGTTATTACAAATACTTTTCGGCACGATGCGCCTCGGCCAGCTGATCGAATACATGCCCTACACCGTAGTCAGTGGCTACCTGTCTGGCGTCGGACTCTACATTATTGCAGGTCAGGTACCGAAGTTCCTCGGTGCATCCAAGGACGTGCATTTCTGGGAATCGTTGGCCTCGCCAGAACTCTGGAAATGGCAAAGCATGGTTATTGGTGCTGTAACCATAGGCGCGATGCTGATTGCCCCAAAAATTACACGTGTTGTACCAGCAGCGATACTGGCATTACTAGCAGGTGTGCTCGCCTATTTCGGACTTGGGTTTATCGACCCGGCGTTACTGACACTGGAAGGCAATCCATTCGTGGTGGGCACATTCAGCGGTGGTGGCAATTTCAGCGATGCCATGACGGGTCGCTGGCATATCATGGGCGATGTCAGCTTCGATCAGGTCAAACACATTCTTGTCCCTGCTTTGACCCTGGCCATACTGCTTTCCATCGATACATTGAAAACCTGCGTAGTGCTCGATGCCTTGACACGCTCGCGCCACAAATCAAACCGCGAACTGATCGGTCAGGGCTGCGGCAACATCGCTTCGGCCGTGATTGGCGGCATACCCGGTGCCGGTACCATGGGTGCGACGCTGGTCAACATGTCGAGCGGTGCGGTGACTCGATATTCGGGCATATACGAAGGCGTGCTGGCACTAATTGCCTTCCTCATCCTCGGTTCGCTGATTTCCTGGGTACCGGTATCGGCACTCGCTGCAATCCTGATCGTCATCGGTGTACGCATGATTGATCGTCATAGCTTCCAGTTTCTCAAGCAACGCGACACGATACTCGACTTTGCTGTCATCGCCGCCGTGGTCGCTACCGCGCTGACCGTCAGTCTGATCGCAGCGTCTGGCGTCGGCATTGTACTGGCTGTGCTGCTGTTTATGCGTGAACAGATCGGTGGCACCATCGTGCGCCGCAAAGTGCCTTGCAGTCAGATATTTTCCAAGCACGTGCGTACACTCGATGAAATGGCCATTCTCGTTGAACGTGGTGAGCGTGGCGTCGTCATCGAACTGCAGGGCAGCCTGTTTTTTGGTACCGCCAATCAGCTCTACAAAGCACTGGAACCAGAAATTAAAACGCGCGACTACATCATCCTCGATATGCGCCGTGTGCAATCCGTTGATGTTACCGCCGTGCACATGCTTGACCAGATAAAGGTCATGCTTGCCGAGCGCAACGGCTACCTCATTTTTAGCCACCTACCGCAGAGCCTGCCTTCCGGCCGTGACATGCAGAAATATTTCGACCAGGTAGGTCTGGTGCGACCAGAAAGCCCGGTGCGCGTTGTTGGCGAGCTCGATGCCGCACTCGAATGGGTAGAAAACCGAAACCTCAAGGCTGCGGTCTATACGCCTGGCGAACATAAGACTCTCGAACTGGCCGAGTTCGAGCTGTTTAAGGGCCGTAAAACTGAGACTCTGGCTGCGCTGGAGTCGAGCATGGAAAAACGATCATACAAGGCAGGAGAAAAAATCTTCCAACGTGGAGACACCGGCGATGAGATCTACCTGATCCGCAGTGGCGCGGTGCGCATCGTGCTGCCGCTATCCGATAGACAAACACACCATCTCGGTACTTTCGGCCGTGGTTCATTCTTCGGTGAAATGGCCTTTCTGGATGGCGATGTACGCTCCGCTAATGCGGTGGCATTTTCCAATACCGAATTGTATGTGTTATCACGCAAAGTTTTTGACACGGTAGCCGAAAATCACAAAATGCTTGCACTCGGCCTAATGACCGGTCTCGCACGAGTGATCGCCAGTCGGTTACGCTATACCAATGCTGAACTACGAGTACTGGAATTGTAGCCAACTGCCATAAGAAATTACTCATGCAATAATAATCAATAAGTGACTGAACAAGCCCTCACCTTATTGATCGCTAAAACACACCAAAATTCCTGGAATATTACGTTTTAACTACGTTTTCTGACAATATCCAACGCCTGTTTACGGCCATAAGCGGACATATGAAGAAAGAAAAAAGGCGACTAAAAAAAGCCGCCTTTCATAAACTCTGCTGGTCGAATATTAGCCTTTCTTGCGTCTAACTACTCCGACTAGACCAAGAAGACCTGAACCGAATAGCCACACTGCACCTGGTACAGGTACGACTGTTGTTGTAATGACCGAGAGATCTATACCGCCGCCAGCAAGTTTCTTCTCAATCCAAGCTACTTCTCCTTCTGTAGTTGTAGCTGCATAAAGATTATTTTGTAGTCCGAGACCAATATGGTTGATACCATCCCAAGTCGATCCCGTGAGATCAAAACTTGTTGATCCTTGCCACGTATGGGTATTACTATCAATAATTGTAAGATCGCCGGTTATATCTAAATTCTGCTGAACCGAAGGCCCAGAAAAAATATCATTCCAATCCCAAACATCAGACCAACCATCAACATCAACAGATGATCCAGCTCCAGTCATTAAATAATCGCCGCGTTCTAGAATATTTACCCCATCGATTTGATAACCCGACTTAGCAATAACCTGTACAACACCATTATCATTTACAGAATCAGCCCCACCGCCAAGTGATTCTGCACGAAAATCAGTTGGGAAAGAAACGATACTGTCACCGATAACTTCAACAGTCCCAAATAAACCGATACTGCTAGATGTACCAGCAAACTTAAAAGTAACAGTGTCTCCTTCACCAATACAATATCCTGCTTCAGAAACACAATCGAAAAGCGCTGCATTACATACTGAACTGATACCAAAAGAAGAAGTTATAAGCAGAATTTGCTTAAAGCTTGGCCCCAAAAACTTGTTGTTTTTCATAATTATTTCGTCTCATTTTTTATAATTATATATTTTTTCGTCTTCTCGACGACATTTTGTGAATAATGAAGCTAATATCGCACCATTATTAAAAATCAGATAACTATCAATTAAATAGAACAATATTAGTATTTCATTAACTTTTAACGTGTAAGGAAATCCATACAAAACACAGTATTGTCCTCAGAATCTGTAAGAGTTTCTTTACAGTACTGAATGTCCGCTAAGGGTCGT
>JAOUNI010000018.1 GCA_029881035.1 Gammaproteobacteria bacterium
GTGTTTGATTGATTGATAAGCAATATCGTGAAGTTGTTGCCGTTGTTCTTTGTTATGCATAAGTTATCATTGCGTTTGTTCGAAGGCCCAGGCACCGTAGCCCACTACTTTGTCTTTACTGCCGGCGGTGTCGCCAGAGTTACGTAGATCTAGAGTGGTGACTTTCAGGTGATGTTTACGTGCGGATAATAATAAACCAAGCACAGGATTGCGGCCGCAGGCCTGATCATAATGAAGGTGAGCACCGTCAAGATTTTCTATGGTTTTGCAGGCAGCGGCATCCATTGATTGTGCGGTATGATAATCATGGTAGTGGCTCAGGTCGGATGAGATAACAATTAGGGTTTCGTCACCGCCCCAGATGGCTTCCAGTACTTCATGTACCTTGATACCGCTGGCATCGCCGACCACCAGTGGTAGCAGGGTAAATTTATCGAGTACTTGCTGTAAAAAAGGCAGCTGCACTTCCAGGCTGTGTTCCTGCGCATGCGTTAGGTCGAATTCCTCCACTTGCGGGAATTTCAGTATTAGGTTGCAGAGTTCGCGGTCAATGGGGATGGTGCCTAACGGCGTTTCGAAAAAATCAGCACTGCTGGTGGCCAGACCCGATAAGGGTACGCGGTGACAGGGGCCCAGCAAAATAACACGATGAATTTTATTTCTGGCAGGAATGAGTTGCGCGTAGGCGCTGGCCGCAATCGGGCCAGAGTAAATGTAGCCCGCGTGTGGCACGATGATGGCCTTGGGCGTTGTTGTGCTAATGCTAGCTTTGGCAAGCATGGATTGAACCTCTGCCCGAAGTTGCGCCGGGTTACCCGGATAAAACATATCTGCGACGGCGGCAGGTCGAATGCTGGGCATAACACACCTCCTTTAAAGCTTCCTTAACTTTAATGGGTGCGTCCGTCCGAGTTTCAAGAGTACCCTACCCAGGGTAGGTTGATATTTCATTGATAAATCCGGTATGAAATTAATAACCTCATTTTATGTGATTATATGACTGATGGCCTTTAAAAATATGCCTTCAGCCCACATGCTTACATAGACAGATGCTGGATGTGATCGGCGCAATAAGGGTAGCTCGATAATGACAACAGTAAAAGAAACTATTTTGATGACCGACGCAGGTGTGGTGCCAACCAAATACTGGCACGCGCTGGACGATGAGCATGTACAGTGTGATTTATGTCCGCGCGAGTGTCGTATGCACGAGGGGCAGCGGGGTTTGTGTTTTGTCCGCGCCTGCGTCAACCATCAGGTAGTACTCACCACCTACGGGCGATCCAGCGGTTACTGTATCGATCCGATCGAAAAAAAGCCGCTCAATCACTTTTTGCCGGGAACGCCGGTGTTGTCATTTGGCACCGCGGGCTGCAATCTGGCCTGCAAGTTCTGCCAGAACTGGGACATCAGCAAGTCGCGCGAACTGGATACGCTGATGGATAGCGCCAGTCCCGAGATGATTGCAAAGGCGGCCGAAGATCTGGGCTGCCGGAGCGTAGCCTACACCTATAATGACCCGGTGATTTTTCATGAGTATGCGATTGATGTCGCCAAAGCATGCAGGCAGCGTGGCATAAAATCGGTGGCAGTAACCGCCGGTTACGTCAGTGCCGAGCCGCGGGCCGAGTTCTACCAGTACATGGATGCCGCCAATGTCGATCTAAAAGGCTTCACCGAGGATTTTTACTGGAAAGTCACCGGTGGCCACTTGCAGCCGGTGCTGGAAACGCTGGAGTATATACACCATGAAACCGACGTCTGGATGGAATTGACCACCCTGTTGATACCCGGATACAACGACAGCGAAAAGGAGATCAGCGAAATGAGCCAGTGGGTGGTGGAGAAGTTGGGGCCGGATGTGCCCATGCATTTCACCGCGTTTCATCCGGACTATAAAATGATGGATGTACCGCCCACATCATTACTTGCCCTGCAGAAGGCGCGTGAGATCGCGATTAAGAACGGTGTTCATCATGCGTATACTGGTAATGTGCATGATACCAGGGGGGATAGCACGTACTGCTATTCATGTGGCTCAAGATTGATTGAACGAGATTGGTACGTACTGGGTGAGTGGAATCTTGATGACAAAGGCTGCTGTAAACAGTGCGGTGTCGAGTGTGCCGGGGTGTTTGAGTCATATCACGGTGATTGGGGGGCAAAACGCCAGCCTGTACATTTGGCCAACTATAATCGGTAAAGAATTACCTGTTGCGATAGATATTAGGCTAATAATTGCACGGGAGTTTGTTATTATCTTACGCTAAACCAAAAATTCTAGCGTTCTAACGCTAGCGAGAGTTCAAAATGATTTAAATACGTCTATATATATGTGACGTATTTTAAAAATGTTATTAATGAAGTAAGACAATCGGTTACACACACCTATGTATGAATCATTTTACGGCCTGAAAGAAAAGCCGTTTTCAATGTTACCCGACCCCGGGTTTCTATATCTCAGCAAGAAGCACCAGAAGGCGCTGACTTTATTTGAGTATGGTTTAATGAATCATGCTGATTTTTGCGTGATCAGTGGTGAAATTGGTTCGGGTAAAACAACCATACTGCGTAAATTGCTCGAAAATATGAGTAGTAAGGTTGCAGTGGGGATGATCACCAATACTCATAAAGGTTTTGGAGACTTAATGGATTGGGTGTTATCCGCTTTTGGTATTCACGAAAAAAATTTAAACGAAGTTGAAAAGCATCAGTGTTTTATAGACTTTTTAATCAAGCAGTATGCTGCTGGGAAGACCACTCTTCTCATTGTAGATGAGGCGCAGAATATGGCGGCTGGCAAGCTTGAAGAATTGCGCATGCTGTCGAATATTAATGCCGATAAGGATCAGATTTTACAGATTATTCTAGCGGGTCAGCCCGAGCTTAAAGATACTCTGGCGCTGCCCGAGCTGAAACAGTTCGTGCAGCGTATAGCAGTGGATTATCATCTTGATTCGTTGGATCAGGCGGACACTCGTGGTTATATTGCGCATCGTTTGGCGGTGGCCGGAGCAAACAAGGCTATTTTTACGGAAGAAGCCTGTGATCTTATATTTAAATATAGCGGTGGCACGCCGCGCCTGATCAATTTGTTGTGTGATACCGCGATGGTTTATGGTTTTGCCGATCAGCAGATGACTATCGATGAAGATATGGTTGCGGAAATGCTTCAGGAGCGAATGCAGAGTAGCCTGATTCCCCTGGCGAGTGTTGAGCCCCCCCAGAAAAAACAAAAGCCTCACATCGACGCAGAAGCAGAATCTGCTGCAAAACAGGCAGCAGTCCAATCGGTAGCACAAGCAGCAGTACAGGCTGCTGCGGATGCAGATGCAGTTGCATTTGATATTATTCCGAGTGAAACAGCTGAATTGAATGTAACTCAGCCTGATTTTGATGAAAGAGAATTACAGGCCATCACTTCAGAGCAAGATGTTGAAGTTGATGATGACAGCGTGCCTAAAATAAAAATTAGTGAAGAGGCGCAAGATCATAATGCTTCGGATTCAGTATGGAAAAGTGTTAGCTCCAAGCCTGAAGAAATCGGCCATGTTTCCTCCCCAATTGAATTTTCTCATCCAGATAAATTAGAGCGTTCACGTTTTTTGAAGCCAATGTTGCTGGGTTTGTCAGTTTTGGCTGTGGTGACATTGTTTTTTACTTTGAGTTTTGTAGGTGACAGGAAGGAGACGACTCTTTCTACGCCAGAAGTAAACAAGTATAAGAAAAAACCCGAGCCGATAAATAGAGAAGCAACTATTTCCGGTCAATCGACAGAGCAGGATGTTGTTCAAGCAATTCCTGATTTGATAAAACAACAATTAGACCAGTCACAAAAAATTCAGCAGGAAATGGTGCTTCGTCAACAGGAAGATCGAGCCAGGATGAAAGCTCTGGAAGAGAAAACAGCGTTATTGCAAAGCGAACGTGATAAGGCGATAGCTAATGCGCAAGCTGAAAAAGAGCGGCGTGCGGCTGATGCTAAAGCGGCAAAAATTGCGGCAGAACGCGAGAAGAAAGCGGAAGAAATAGCGCAAAAAGCCCTTGCTGAAGCAATGGCGGCGGCGCGTAAAGCGGAGCTTCTTGAGCAATTAAGAGCAAAGGAGAAGCAGGAAATTGCTGAAGCATTAGAGGCTCATCAGAAAAAACTGGAAGCAGCTGAAGCTGAAAGGATAAAGGCTGAAAATAAAAAAGCCGAAGCTGAAAAAGTTTCGGAAGATGTTCGTTGTCAGGGAGCGACAGCGCGATTCTTATCAACTTGCCGATGAGAGGTTATTTTTTGTCCCTGCATCGTTCAAACGTATCGCCATTATCGATAGCAGCATTTTGTACTGTGGCTTCATCGGGAAATAGTTCTTTGAGATCGGCCATGCCGAGAGTGTCACCTTTTTCTTCATAGCGTTGCCAGATTTTATCCCAGCGTTCATCATTAAAATAAAAACCGGTAGGCAACAGGCAGACGGTTTTTTGATTGAAGTCAGAGATCACTTTGGGTTCGGTGAGTTTTCCTGCCGCCATGATTACACCTTTGGGTTTCTATTTATTTGCGATAGTGCCGGAATATAAAATTCAATGCCAGATTCAAAAGCTATATTACTAGCCATTACAGAATTAGGTGGCTACCCCGATTTTACCAGTTTATATAAGCAACAGGGTTATGAAGTTGTAAAAACGGACAGTGTCCGCAAGGCAGTGAAATTGATACGTCAGTACAAACCTGCGGTTATTATTGCGGAATTTAATTTTCAGTCGGATTTTCGTGACCGCACCAGCAGTCTGGAAACAGTGCTGTCATCTGCTCAGGGTGTTAGCGATTCAAAGATGATTGTATTTTATGAGCCGGAATGCCAGCATCAATATGCTCGGTTTCTGGAAAGATTTTCCGTATTTTCATCTATACCTTTTCCTGTTGATGAAAAAGATCTGCAGTGTGTGTTGCGTCAGGCACTGGTAGAATAGGAATTATCAGCTGATTCTTTTGAGTCAGATTTTGTTTAACCTGCCATTTTCTACTTGTATTTATCGGTCGATATCAAGTAAAAATCGGCTCTTGATTATGTGACAGGCGGTGAGCCATGACTAGCAACAAGACTATAAACGATATAATTCAAAGTACCGACTCGGAAGAATCTGTTGAGTATCTGAAGAGTTATCTTGCTAATAAGCAGAAGGCATTAGATGAGTTAGCCGATGATGCCAGCGAGCTAGACAGGGCGTATTTGAAACTGGATATTGCCGAAGCCCTGGTGGGTGTGGGCAGGGCGGAAGAATGCTGGGAAATGGCACGCGAGGCATTTGATGTTTTCCTTGTCAATGAGCAATGGGAAGCAGCGGTTCAATGTTGCGACGTGCTCTATCAAAGTGGCCAGCCAGCTTCGTTGATTGCACTAGGTCAGGGCGTATGGCTAGCCGTGACCTATCCGATTGATCCGCAATTGTCGATCAATATGCTGGGTTATGTCGTAGATGAAACTCCGGCAAAAGCAGATGGTGCTGCGGTAGCTGCGGTTACTGCGCACTATATCGCGGATATGCGAACAGAAG
Source organism: Gammaproteobacteria bacterium (assembly GCA_029881035.1). GTDB lineage: Bacteria > Pseudomonadota > Gammaproteobacteria > SZUA-229 > SZUA-229 > LH-M37. Next base: position 5,545 of record JAOUNI010000018.1, read on the forward strand.
GCGAAGTGCACAAGAGTATGACTTTTCTGACTAATCAGTTGCTGGCCAATGTAGCACGGGGTCATTCGGATATTAAAGATCAGGATGCAATGAATGCATGGATGGAAAAATTGCAACTGCTTGATCCCGCTATTTTTCTGCCTCGTCTATCACTGGTCCTGGGTGCGATTGTGCCGCAGGATAAGTGGTGGTTTGATCGTGATGAATTACGTAACAGAATTCCCGATTAGCTCGACCGGATAAAAGAAAAGTTTATTTTAGAGAAAGTCCACTGATATCGGGAATCGGGGCTTTCTCTTTTTCTTTGGGGTTGGCGATAATGTCGGCACCGGGTTCGGCCATGGAGATTTCGCTGATATCACCGATTTTCTGAGGAGTCACTGGAATTGGATTTTCAAGCACATTAGCGCCTACTTCAGCCATGGAGATTTCGCTGATATCACCGATTTCCTGAGGTATGACTTCAACCGGATTCTCAATTACATTAGCGCCCACTTCGGCCATGGAAATAGAGCTAATATCGCCGATTTCCTGAGGTATGACTTCAACCGGGTTTTCTAAAACATTAGCACCGACCTCAGCCATAGTAATATTACCGGTGTCGGCATTAGTGGCAGGCTGTACTGCTGGTTTAGCTACCGGGGTTTCAGCAGGAGCTGCTGCTTCAATTTTGATGACCATACCGGCATTTTCTAAAGTGACGCGGTATTTTTCAGCGACCAGATCATCAACATTGGATTTGATGACTTTACGACCACCAGCAAAAAAAGGGGCCAGCTTGGCCGGTTCTGTTTTAAACAGTTTAGCCATGTTCTGCATGACAGTAGCTTTGTCTTTGCCGGGCTGAAGGATGCCGAAAAAGACAATATTGAAGAGTGGTGTGCTCATACCAGATTCCTGCTTAATTACCCTTGTATTCGCTATTCATAATTAAATTGTAGTCGAAAGGCCACAGTTTCCGTAGGTCTGTAATATTATTTTTTTTCAGGCCGTGTGAATGGCACTACATGCGAGGTTTTGGGTTCATCGGCATAGCGCGGGCGTGCTGTGTTGGTAATGCCGCTTTCTTCAGTTAATTCTTTTTCACGGGCTGAAATCAGTGCGAAGCAATGTTTGATATCTTCAATGGTCTGCACAGAAAGTGGGTGACGTAGCCCTGGTGGTGGTGTGGTTTCACGCACAACGCTAGATAATGTTTTGCGTAGAGCGATTAAAATGCGCTGATCTTTGGATAGTTCGTTATTGTTCATAATTAAGTTTTTGGGCTTTGCGTTGTAGAATGTATAATAGTTTAGCAAATTACTTGGTTTTTATGTAAATGACCATAATAAGGATCTAGCTGTTTGTTGCCATATTTAAATATTGATAATACAAAGTTTAAGAGATAGTGATATGCCATATTACGTATACAAAATAACTGCACAAGCAGGTATGAGTCTGGTAAAAAACCTTGAGTTGCTGGGTGAGTCTGGCTCATTTAAAGAGGCTAAGACTTTAGCCAGAGAAATTCGTGAAAAACAGGATGGTGCAGAGGGTGTGACGGTAAAAGTAATGTTTGCTGAAAATCAGTTATTAGCAGAAGAACAGCTGCTGGAGTACCGTGAAAAACCTATAGTGATGGAACACGAAAAATAATTCTGTGGGTATCTGATGGAAGAGGATGAGTACAAAGCGACTTATCAGGAAATAGCGAAAAATCGCTGTGTTTTTGAGAAGGCGCTGACTAATAACCAGTGTAAATGTCGATTTTCAGAGCATTTCTGGTTGGCTGATCGTGAAGGTTATGCCTGTAAGTCAAAAGAAATAGCGAATGATTGCCGCTATCTTCTTGAAAAACTACGTGAAAATTCAAGATTCGTACTGAAAGTGCATGTTGTTGGAGAGCAGTTACCTCACAATGCCGATATTCGAGTGCAAATCGGTGGGCTTAGAGGTCTGAGGGCGGTTTTAAACTCGGATGACCAGAAGTTACACGGTGACACTTTAATCGACGATATTCATGCTCTGATCGAAACAGCGCAAAAACAGTACGATAATATGAATACATTGCCCTACAGTGAAATAGTAAAATCTATTGCCAGTTATCAGGCCAGGAAACATGGCAAAGGTAAGCAGAGCCGTGATACCGATTAAGATTTGAGAGGTTATTATGTTTAAAACAAAAATTGTTCGTGCGCGTTCCAGTAATGAATATGTCAGTTTAATTGAGCAGGCACTGGATGATATCTGGGATATCAGGCAATCAATTGAATTTGATGGTGAAGGTATCGTTGAAATGGGTACTTTTATCAATGAACTTGAAATCACACTGAAAGAAATTTATCAGTCGATGAAAGATGGTACGTATGAGTTCGCTACGGGCGATTTTCCGTTTATGGCAGCCCTCGATAATTACCACGCGTCTATGCTGCCATTCCGGTTTTTGTTAGTGCGTATTAATGAAACGCATATGAAAGGCCTGGAAATCAGTAAGGAAGACTAATTTCTTCGTAGAAACTAATAATTTAGTCTCTAATTGAAGCGAGTGCTTCCTCTTTACTCACCGCTGTGTAGGGTGTGTCCCTGATTTTGTCATGCACTTGCATGCGGTATTTCACGAAGTCCTTTTTTTGATCAAAGTGTAGAAACGGATTGCCTTCTGTCTGTGCTTGCATGGTGGAAATGGGATTGGTGGGTGCGTAATTATGCCCAGGATGCAGAACAGTGTGACTTGGTAGATCGGTACGCAGACGTTTGAGGGTGTTGAACATCTGTTCCGGATCACCACCCGCCAGATCACATCGGCCACAACCAAAAACAAACAGGGTGTCACCTGCAATCAGGTGATCGCCCATGTGGTAACAGGCTGAGCCCGGTGTGTGGCCAGGTGTATGTAGTACCCTGATTTCGCTTTTTCCTATTTTGATAATATCGCCGCCATGATGCAGGGTTGGTTTCTCCAACTTTGCCCCCCAGAATTTAGCTTCATCCTTGAGCAGGTGAATCTGGGCATCATACTGATTTAAAACATGCTCAATACCATTAACGTGGTCATGATGGCTATGGGTGAGCAAGATATCGGTGATCTTGATATTTTTGGCTTTGGCCAGCTGAATGACTTCTTCTACGTCCCATGCTGGATCAACAATGGCGGCCTGATTACTGATTTCGTCGTGTAATAGATAGATGAAGTTTTCCATGGGGCCAAGTTCGAGGGCATGGATATGGTGTCGAGGCGGCTTTTTCATAGATTCAAATATCCATTATTAACAATTACTTATATACACTGTCGGGAAGTTGAGAGGCATGTACATTAGTATAAACAGGGTTATAATTCACCTCCAGAAAGATGGTAATAAACGATCTGGCGGAAAGGATTTTCAAAATGCAAAAAAAAGAATCCAGTATAAGTAAAAATAATGTTACATCAACAACACCCGTAGAACACGACAAACGAATTTTATCAAGATTACAGTTATTCAGAAATGTTGATCTTGAGGATTCTGCAATTGATTATTTATTGAGTCAGTGTGTCTATCGTGAACTGGAAGATGGTGATTCTTTATTATCTATTGATAAGACTAATCATCACTTATATGTAGTCATAAGAGGTCGTTGTGCTATTCAGCTTGGGTATTTTGATGAAATGCCTTTAGCCACAGTTGAGCCTGGTGAATGTGTCGGCGAGATGTCAATTATCGATAGCCGGGTACCTTCTGCGACGGTGATAGCGACCGAATCTACAAGAGTGCTTGAAATCGAACAGGATATTCTCTGGCGCATGGTCAGCCATTCGCACGAAGTAGCGAGAAATTTACTCTATATAATGTCCGAGCGGGTGCGTTACAGTAATCTGGTGATTGCTGATAGTCTTGAGCAGCAGCGCAAGTTTCAGCACCATGCCACCATTGATGCACTGACGGGTTTGCATAATCGTGGCTGGATGAATGATGTATTTGCACGCGAGATACAGCGCTCAGAACGTGAAGATTTGTCTTTATGTCTGATGATGCTGGATGTTGATTTCTTCAAGCAATACAACGATAAATATGGCCACCTTGCCGGTGACCGTGTCTTGATGAGCGTGGGTGAAGCGGCTTATGCACCATTAAGAACCAATGATCTGCTTGCGCGTTATGGTGGCGAAGAATTTTCTGTGTTGTTGCCGGAAACAAAAATGGAGCAGGCTTTGATTGTTGCAGAGCGCTTGCGGCAGCGTATCAGTGATACTGACCCCGGTATTCTTGACGGAGTGCAATTACCCAAAATAACCATATCGATTGGTATTGCTGAGTATCGACCCGGTTATACGCTTGAAACATTAATCGCTGCTGCCGATGTGGCTATGTATCAGGCTAAAAATAACGGCCGGAACTGTGTAAGAATTGCCACTAATGCTTGATTAGAGCAACAAAAGACTGAGAACATACGCGAATGTAAATTTTAGCGTGTGAGCCGTGAATTCTGAATCCCCACTAGAACAAAAGCCAACTGAGAATAATCGCCCATTTATCGGTGTGGGCGTGTTGCTATGGAAAGGTGATTGTCTATTACTGGGACAGCGCGTTGATGCTCAGGGTGCTCATACATGGCAATTTCCTGGTGGATGTCTCGAGACCGGTGAGAGTGTGCTGGAATGTGCAGCTAGAGAAGTGCGTGAGGAAACGAGTTTGAATGTGGGTATTGCCAAGCACGCAGCTTTTAGTAATGAGCTGTTTTCAGCTGGTGATCGTGAATATGTCACATTGTACGTCACCGCATGTTATGTATCCGGTGAGCCTGAGGTTATGGAACCTGACAAATGCCTCAGTTGGCAATGGTTTCATTACCGTCAGCTGCCCAATCCTCTATTTTTACCTATTACCTGTTTGTTGAAACAAGCGCCAGATTTGAGTGTTTTTCGAGTTGGTTCGGAGACTCAAGCAAGCGAGCAAAAATAAAATCGGCCAGAGTTGCGTCGATGTCCTCACTGGCGCGCAGGAATTCACTGGCTGCGGAAGCGGTATCAAGCATACGTTCGGATGGATTAAATAAAGATATTCTGTATTTAATGTGGTGATATTCGGGTTTGATAAGGTTATGGCTGAGCCCCGTATTCATGTGCCAGTTAATTGAATATTCCTGCTGGCATTTGTTGTAACTTAGTTGAAAACATACGGGTATGTGATTTTTGAACCAGACAAAAAGCTCCATATTTGAATCAATGAATCGACGTTTAGATTTAGGTTGATGACTTTGGTGAGTTGAATAAATTTCACGTAACATAATAATGAGCTCCTGAAGAACAATCTTTTGTATATTTGTTGATTAATATAGGCTTAGTTTGATGCGCATTCTGTGATCGACTTCTACAATTGGAATAAAGACAAGAGGCATAAATTCAAAATGGCGCAATCTTATGGGTTAAGCATGGAGGAACTGTGGAGTAGTTCACAGTTGAGCGGCGGCAGTGCGGCATGGTTAGAAGCGCTCTACGAAAATTACCTTATAGATCCCGCAGGCATAGATTCAGAGTGGCGTAAATTTTTTGATGCTTTGCCTGAAACTAAAGCAGGTAATGGCAATGGTTCAATGGAGCATGAAATACCACATAACGAAGTGCGTGAATATTTCAGGTCTCTTGCCAAAGAACATCAACACCCCTCATTTCGATCCAATGCCTATATTGTTGAACAGGAACAGAAACAGGTTCATGTACTGCAACTAATTAATGCTTACCGTTTTCACGGTCATCAGCAGGCTAGAATAAATCCACTGGAAAAAACACAAGCTAGTGATATCCCAGAGCTGAGTCTGGAATATCATGGTCTAACCAGTAATGATCTAGATATAGATTTTGAAACAGGCTCATTAGTTGGGCCAGATAGTGCCAGTCTTGAGCAAATTTATGAAATTTTGGTGAGAAGTTATTGTGGCTCAATTGGCTCTGAATATATGCACATTCTTGCTACTGTAGAGAAACGCTGGATACAGCATCGCATTGAAGGTGAAAAGAGTAGTGCAGAGCTAAGCAATAAAGAGAAAAAAAATATTTTACTTCAGCTCACCAGTGCGGAAGGACTTGAAAGATTTTTGCACACAAAATATGTCGGCCAGAAGAGGTTTTCGCTGGAAGGCGGTGAGTCGCTAATACCCATGCTCGATGAATTAGTTATGCATGCTGGTAAACAGGGAGTTAAGGAAGTGGTCATTGGTATGGCGCATCGTGGCCGACTTAATGTATTGGTCAATATTATGGGTAAGAGCCCAGTGGAATTATTTAGTGAGTTTGAAGGTACAAAACATGTGAATGAGTTGACCGGTGACGTGAAATATCATCTTGGTTTTTCATCTGATATGAATACGCCGGGTGGCCCAGTACATCTTGCATTAGCATTTAATCCTTCACATCTAGAAATTGTTGCGCCTGTAGTTGAGGGATCGGTGCGTTGCCGACAATTCAGGCGTGGTGATGCCGAAGGTGTTGAAGTTATACCGGTGCAAATACACGGAGACGCCGCATTTTCAGGACAGGGAGTGGTTATGGAAACACTACAGATGTCCCAGTCTCGAGGCTATTCTACTAAGGGAACGATTCATATTATTATTAATAACCAGATAGGTTTTACCACCAGTAATCAAAAGGATTCACGTTCTACTAATTACTGTACTGATATTGCAAAGATGGTGGACGCTCCCATTTTTCATGTCAATGGTGATGATCCTGAAGCGGTTATTCGGATTACACGTCTGGCCATAGATTATCGTATGAAGTTTAAAAAAGATGTGGTCATCGATATGATCTGTTATCGACGTCATGGTCACAATGAAGCAGATGAGCCGAAAGCAACACAGCCGATAATGTATAAAAAAATATCAGCACTGCCAACTACCAGAGAATTGTATGCACAGAAGATAGCCGCCGAAGGTTATTTAAAAACTGAACAAGTGGAGCAAATGGTTGACGATGTGCGTAACCTTCTCGAAGCTGGTGAATGCATGGTTGCGCATAAGTTGCCTGATGAAGAAGTAGATGCCTCTGATTTGATTGACTGGAAACCCTATACCAGCGCCTCAACACTGGATGATGTTGAGACAGGTGTAGCCATTGATGTAATGAGGAAACTAAGCGATATCATGCAACAATTGCCAGAAGGTTTTAGCCTCAATCCACGTGTTGAAAAAATCATAGCCGATCGACACAAAATGTCTGTTGGGGCGCTGCCTATTGACTGGGGCTATGCTGAAATTATGGCTTATGCAACATTGGTGCATGAAGGATTTTCGGTGCGATTATCAGGCCAGGATAGTGGTCGTGGCACTTTCTTTCATCGTCATGCAGTGTTACACAATCAAAACGAACGGCTCGCATTTGTGCCGCTACGAAGTATTGGCAAGGGTAAAAATAATTTTCTGGTTATTGATTCCCTGTTATCAGAACTGGCTGTACTGGCTTTTGAATATGGATTTTCAACGGCAGATCCGAACACGTTGGCAATCTGGGAGGCACAGTTTGGTGATTTTGCTAATGGTGCTCAAGTGGTGATCGATCAATTTATATCTTCGGGTGAACATAAGTGGGGTAAAGCTTGTGGACTGGTGATGTTACTGCCACATGGATATGAAGGTCAGGGTGCTGAGCATTCATCGGCTCGACTTGAGCGTTTCCTGCAACTTTGCGCAGAGCAGAATATGCAGGTATGTGTGCCGTCTACGCCTGCGCAGATTTATCATTTATTGCGCAGGCAAATGGTTAGAAATTGTAGAAAGCCATTAATAGTAATGACGCCAAAGAGTTTGTTAAGGCATAAATTATGTGTCAGCACTTTGGAAGACCTGGCTAGCGGTTATTATCAAAGGGTCATACCAGAAATTGATGCGATTGATCCTGATAAAGTTGATCGTGTCATTTTGTGTAGTGGTAAAGTGTATTACGATTTACTTGAGAAGCGCAGGTCAGAGAAGCGTGAAAATGTAGTAATTATCCGGGTTGAGCAACTGTATCCATTTCCAAAGGCTGAACTGGGCGCACTGTTGAAAATTTATACTAAAACAAATCAATTGATATGGTGCCAGGAAGAGCCCAGGAATCAGGGTGGCTGGGATTTTGTTGAACCACGAGTCAATGCGATGACAGATAAAGAATGGAAGCTTAATTATATTGGACGTGGATCTTCTTCTGCGCCAGCGGTGGGTTCTGCCAAGTTGCATGTGATACAGCAGGCTGAGCTGGTTGAGCGTGCAATTATGTTTAATGATCAGACATATAATGATGAGAGGCAAAGCAAGAAATGAGCATTGAAATAAAAGTTCCTGAATTGCCGGAGTCTATTGCTGATGCGGTCATTGTAAGCTGGTATAAAAAACAGGGTGAGTTGATCAAGCAAGGCGAAAATCTGGTTGATCTGGAAACCGATAAAGTTGTGCTTGAAGTGCCGGCTGTCAAATCAGGTATGATTGAGAAAATATTTTTTTCCGAAGGTTCCATTGTTACGGCTGGACAGGTTCTTGCTTTGCTTGATGAAAATGCAGAAATGTCAGCTGAGATTGGTGTTGAGTCTTTATCAAGCTCAGTTGCTGAAAAACAAGCCAGTGCAGAAAATGCAGTTGAAGATACTGAAAGTGATGTAGCGATCAGCCCATCGGCAAGAAAAATGATGCATGAGCACGGTATTAGTGTGGCTATGGTAAAAGGGAGCGGGAAGCACGGTCGAATTTTGAAAGAAGACATACAGGCATTTGTAAATAATAAAAATAAACCCATAGAAACAAATAAATTTAAAGACGAAGATAAGGTAAATATCACGACGGATAAATCTCGTTTATTAAGTATTAAAACAACATCAGTCGGACAGAGAATTGAGAAGCGTGTGCCAATGACGCGATTACGCGCACGTATAGCTGAACGTTTATTGCAGGCACAGCAAAATGCTGCGATATTAACTACTTTCAATGAAGTAAATATGAAGCCCGTCATGGATTTAAGGGCAAAGCATAAAGAAAAATTTGAAAAGGAATATGGCGCCAAACTGGGCTTCATGTCATTCTTTGTTAAAGCTTCGCTGGAAGCATTGAAGAAATACCCTGCGGTGAATGCATCCATTGATGGTGGTGATATTGTTTATCACGGCTATTACGATATTGGTGTGGCTGTTTCAGGTGCTAGTGGTTTAGTGGTGCCAGTGATACGTAATGCAGAAGAAATGAACATGGCAGAAATTGAACTGAGTATTGTCGACTACGCTATTAAAGCGCGTGAAAATAAATTGAGTCTTGAAGAAATTACCGGGGGCACATTTACTATCTCCAACGGTGGTGTGTTTGGTTCCATGTTATCGACGCCCATTCTTAACCCACCACAAAGTGCAATACTCGGTATGCATACGATAAAAGAAAGAGCTATGGTGGTAGATGGTGAAATTGTTGTATTGCCGGTGATGTACCTGGCGTTATCCTATGACCACCGTATTATTGATGGTCGGGAAGCGGTACAGTTTCTGGTGACGATAAAAGATATGCTTGAAGATCCCTCAAGAATGTTATTAGGTATTTGATGTGCGAGGTGTGAAATGAGTAAAAAATACAACGTTGTAGTTGTTGGTGCAGGTCCAGCTGGTTACGTAGCAGCGATACGATGTGCGCAGCTGGGCATGAGTGTGGCCTGTGTTGATGAGTGGCATAACGCTCAGGGTGAATCTTCACTGGGTGGTACCTGTCTAAATGTTGGTTGTATCCCATCTAAAGCCTTACTGGAATCTTCGCATTTATTTGCGATGGCACAAAACGAATTTAAAGATCATGGTATCTCTGTTACTAAATTACGTATTGATGTGCCAATAATGATGGCGCGTAAAGATAAAGTGGTAACTGAATTAACTCAGGGCATAAAAGCTTTGTTTAAAGCTAACAAAGTTGAATTTTTTCATGGCCATGCTCGCCTGGCGCAGGGTAAAAAAGTGGAAGTGCGCGAACGCGGTGGTAAAAAGATTATCGATACACTTGAAGCGGACAATATTATTCTCGCGGCAGGTTCTTCTTCAGTGCATCTGGATCAAGCTCCGCTGGATCAGCAATACATTGTTGACTCTACTGGTGCACTTGAGTTTGATGCAGTACCAAAACGTCTGGGTATTATTGGAGCAGGTGCTATTGGATTAGAGCTTGCTAGTGTCTGGTCGCGTCTGGGTTCGGAAGTCGTGCTTATCGAAGCTATGGATGAATTTTTGTCGATCGCTGACCAGCAAATTTCACGTGCTGCTTTCCGCAGTTATAAGAAACAGGGTATGGATATTCGTATCAATGCACGTTTATTATCTGCCACAGTTAAAAATAAGCAGGTGCAGGTGACTTATGAAGACAATCGCGGCGCGCAGCAGGTGGTATTTGATAAATTAATTGTTGCGGTTGGCCGTAAGCCAAATAGCGACACTATGTTTGGTGATGAAATGGAACTGGTCATTGATGAGCGCTCATTTATTCATGTAAATAAATATTGTGAAACTAGCGTGCCTGGTATTTATGCGATTGGCGATATCGTGCGTGGTCCAATGCTGGCGCATAAGGGTTCTGAAGAAGGCATGATGGTGGCTGAACGTATAGCTGGTCAGGCATCGAGTGTAAACTACGATCTCATCCCTTCGGTAATTTACACTCAGCCAGAAATCGCCTGGGTGGGTAAAACAGAACAGGCTTGCGAAGCTGAAGGCGTGCCGGTGAATATTGGCATCTTCCCGATGACTGCCAGTGGTCGTGCACGTGCCATGGCGGCAAGCGAAGGCATGGTTAAAATTATCGCCCACAAAGAAACTGATCGTGTTCTGGGTGTGCATATTTTCTCTGCACAGGCTTCCGAACTTATCGCACAGGCAGTTATGGCGATGGAAATGGGAGCTAGTGCAGAAGATATCGCGCTCACTGTGTTTGCACATCCCACTCTGGCTGAGGCTATCCATGAAGCCGCGCTAGCTGTGGATATGCGTGCTATTCATATCAAGAATTAGCTAAAAGGCCTTATAATACGGCCAGATAATCAATAAATTTCATTTTGAGCCGATGTTCGAAGTGATAGAACGAGAAGAAACCTAATGAATCTACACGAATATCAGGCAAAAAAATTATTTGCTGATTATGGTCTACCCGTACCAAATAACCGGGTAGTGCAATCCCCTGCTGATGTTAGTGCCGCCATTAGCGCACTCGAAGGTGATCGCTGGGTGGTCAAAGCTCAGGTACACGCCGGTGGTCGCGGTAAGGCAGGTGGCGTTAGACTGGTGGATGATATCGGAACGTTGACGCATACTGTGGCCGAGATGCTTGGTTCACGATTAGTCACAATACAAACCAGTGCCGAGGGGCAGCCCGTCAATCATATTTTGATCGAAGAAACCTGTAGCATTGCACGTGAGCTCTATATCGGTGCGGTGATCGATCGTTCTACTCGTCGTGTTGTCCTGATGGCTTCCACTGAAGGCGGTGTAGAAATTGAAAAAGTGGCAGAAGAAACGCCGGAAAAAATTCTTAAAACCAGTATTAACCCGCTCACTGGTTTACAACCTTTCCAGGGGAGGCAGCTAGCCTTTGGTTTAGGGCTAGAGGGTGACCAGATAAAACAATTCTCAAAAATGCTCGCGGGTCTGGCAAAAATGTTTATCGAAAAAGATCTGAGTCTGGTTGAAATAAATCCACTAGTGGTCACCAACAGTGGTGATTTAATCTGTCTGGATGGAAAAATAAACGTCGATGATAATGCGCTCTACCGTCAGCCGGATTTACTGGCTATGCGTGATGTGGCGCAGGAAGATGAGCGTGAAAATCGCGCCAAGGAATGGGATCTGAATTACATTTCACTGGACGGTGATATCGGCTGTATGGTTAATGGCGCTGGTCTGGCCATGGCGACCATGGATCTGATCAAGCTTTGTGGGGGCGAGCCAGCCAACTTCCTCGATGTTGGTGGTGGTGCGACCAAAGAGCGTGTAGCTGAGGCCTTTAAAATTATTCTCTCTGATAAAAATGTTAAAGGCATATTGGTTAATATTTTTGGCGGTATTGTGCGTTGCGACCTTATCGCCGAAGGTATTATTGGTGCTGCTAAGGAGGTACATCTGAATGTGCCGGTAGTGGTGCGGTTAGAAGGTAACAATGCAGAAAAAGGTGCGCAATTATTAAATGAATCGAATTTAAATTTAATCACAGCCACCGGCTTGACTGATGCTGCTGAGAAAATAGTCAGTGAGGTCAAAGCAGTATGAGCGTACTCATTAATAAACACACCAGAGTTATTTGTCAGGGCTTTACCGGTAAGCAGGGTACTTTTCACTCCGAACAAGCGATTGCTTATGGCACAAAAATGGTCGGTGGTGTGACACCGGGTAAAGGTGGGCAAACTCATCTTAATTTACCGGTCTTCAATACCATGCATGAAGCTGTGGATGAAACCGGAGCGACTGCATCAGTGATTTATGTACCAGCTCCATTCTGTAAAGATTCCATGCTTGAAGCAATTGATGCGGGTATTGATCTTATTGTCTGTATCACCGAAGGCGTGCCTACGCTGGATATGCTAGAAGTAAAAATGGTAGCTGATAGTGTAGGTGCCGTCATTATTGGTCCTAACTGTCCAGGTATTATTACGCCGGGTGAATGCAAAATCGGCATCATGCCTGGCTCGATCCATCTGCCCGGCAAAGTTGGTGTAGTCTCTCGCTCCGGCACATTAACTTATGAAGCGGTAAAGCAGACCACTGATCTAGGTTTTGGTCAGAGCACCTGCATTGGCATCGGCGGTGATCCAATTCCGGGTATGAGCTTTATTGATGCACTCAGGCTGTTCGAACACGATAAACAAACCGAAGCCATCCTGATGGTTGGTGAAATTGGTGGTAGTGCTGAAGAAGAGGCCGCTGAATTTATACAACTGGAAATTACTAAACCGGTCACGGCGTTCATCGCTGGTGGTACTGCGCCCAAAGGTAAACGTATGGGGCATGCCGGTGCCATTATTGCCGGAGGTAAAGGCACGGCGGAAGAAAAATTTACCGCACTGAAGGAGGCGGGTGTACATATTGTGCGCTCCCCGGCTGAATTAGGTCAGGGCGTTAAGGAAGTGACGGGCTGGTAGGTTATAATGCCTGAGTTGTTGATAAGGGGCTGGTCCTTTATCTGTGGTAAGAACGTGTTCGATCATCAAGAAGTCCTGGCTCTTTATATGTATCATCTCGTTGTAACTTACTAATTATCTTAAATAAATAATAGGTCCAGATGAGTTCTGGGCTGGCTTGCGATAGTGGCTGGACTGCTTATTCCTGAGCGTTATAAATTTAGGCTTATAAATTTAATCGAGGAAACTATGCAGGCAACTATTGAAGCACAAAAAGGAACAAATATATTCAGGCATAAGGAAGACCGCTGGCCTGTTCTGATTGTGTTAATGCTGACTGCACTGGATTTTGCTATTTATTTTACTGTCAGCAGCTTAACTGTGCTGACAACCTATTATCTGGTAATGCTTATTCCAAAAGGTATTATTTGTGCATGGAATCATCATCACCAACATATTTTTACCTTCCGAAATACTGCACTTAATCGAGGTCTGGAGTTCGCCTATGCCTTGCATACAGGTGTAACTACTCATCTCTGGCGTTTGCATCATGTGCTGGGCCATCATTTAAATTTTCTTGATCAGGAAAAAGATGAAAGTCGCTGGCAACGAAAAGACGGTTCGAAAATGGGTATGGTCGAGTACACGCTGAATGTTGCCATCACCGCTTACACGCGTGGTTATGCTGTGGGCAAAAGATATCCGAAACAGTTAAGACCCTTTCTCATTTATACAGCAATTACTTTTATTATCGTTGCTTTATTAGTCTGGTATAAACCTGCCTCAGGTATCATGTTATTCGTCTTGCCAATGATTACCAGTCTGCTTTTTACCGCGTATGCGACTTACGACCATCATTCGGGTCTTGATACGGATAATGAGTTTGAAGCTTCGCGCAACAAGTTGAGCCCACTTTATAATTTTCTAACGGGCAACCTTGGATATCACACAGCGCATCATCATAAACAGGGTGTACACTGGTCAAAATTACCGGAGCTCCATGCAAAAATTGCAGACAGGATTCCTGAATATCTGTATCAGAAAACAGTAATTAATGTGTAATTGGCGGTATGAATAACTCGTTATTTTGTGCGAGTTAACATGCTGAGTTGAAGATTATGTAATTTGCTGAGCGTGGTTAGCGCAGTAACTGTGCCTAGTAATGCCCAGCCCATATCCGATTGTGTATCCCATGCGTAACCTTGTGTGCCTAAAAATGCTTCGGCGGCTTCTTCGCTGAGCAGGGCTATCCACCATTCAACAAGTTCATAAAAAGCACTAAGTGCCAGGCAGAAAGATATTATAAAAAATGATTACCAGATAGAACCCTGAATTATATTTTTTCTCAGGATTATTTCTCGGGCAATTAATGCGGGTACAAAACCCTGTGCAAAATGACCGACTTTGTCATAGTTATTTCGACTAAAACCAAAGATGTCTTTTAACTGATCGAAAAAAGGTACTTCCGCATAGGTGTGGTGCCATCCAAGCATTAGAATAATACAGTGTATTAATATCAGATTATAAACCAGTGGTGTTAATCTAAAGGAATTATAGGTTGTGGCTAAAACAGCAGCGCCAATAATGGCAGGTGCTACTTCTAAAAACCAGGTGAATTGATCTTTAGGGTTGATGCCTGACCAGATTAGAAAGACTAAATAAATTGTAATCCATAGATATTTAATGGTGCTATCCTCATTCAGATATTCCCTTTTAACATGTTCGGATAAAATTTTTAAAGTTTTATAAACCAGTCAATAATGTCCTGAGTGACCTGATCGATGTCATCCTTTTTTGATAATAGATGATCTGAGTTCTGCAGTGTAATTATTGTTGAGTTACCTTTTATCCATTTATTTAATTCAGTAGCATTTTTCTCACCGACCAGTGGATCATTTGCAATATTAAATATGAGCGTTGGTTTGTTGAAGTTTGCCAGTCTTTGGCGCATGTTAAAGCTGCGTAGATCTTTAACAAATTCTGGTTCTATTTCGTAATGTTCCCCGGCTACTTCAATGCTTGAGGGTATGCCCTGTTCTAGTAGGGTCAGAGCATGACCAAAGTGATGTAATACATGATCAGGTTGACTGGGTGAGGCGATAGTAACCACGGCTCTGATTTTTTCTGCAATGTCTCCTTTGAGTTGCATTACCGCTTCGAGTACAGCAGTTCCACCGAGACTATGGCCAATGAGTAAAGCGGGTGTTTGATAATGAACGAGTAAATAATCGATAGCTGCTCTTATATCAGCGACATTGCTACTGAATCCAGTTTTTGAGAACACGCCGTCGCTGTTACCGAGACCGGTGAAGTCAAAGCGTAATGTAGCGTAACCTTTTGCAGCCAACGCTTTGCTGATACGGTAAGTCGTGAGTGTGTCTTTGCTGCAGGTAAAACAGTGACAACAAATCGCATATGCCTGAGGTGTGCCATCAGGTAATTCTAATCGGGCATCGAGAGTATGGCCGCTGCCACCAGTGAATGATATTTTGATACTTGGCATGTTGGTGTATTGGTTCAAAGTGAAGATTGCACGTGTATTGTACTTTAGAGTGCCTCAAGGCTGAATGTTAATGGTATTGATATTTTTTGTTGAAAGTGTGGATGTGCATCAATATTAGGTTTGTTTGCCATGGTGTAATATTTGATCGGCAAGAGTATGATGTCTGGGTTGATGATTATCATGAGTCAGTATAATTTGGACGTTTTATATGACTGAAGTTCGTTTACCTGAAAATAGAATCCCCGTTATTCGCGTGCCTGCTAGCCCCGCCGATGCCAATCCTGGAGGTAGTATATTTGGCGGCTGGATCATGTCCTATGTTGATGTTGCTGGCAGTATTCCGGCGCTGGACAGGGCGCAAGGCCCGGTAGTCACGCGAGCAGTAGAGTCGTTTGAATTCAAGCAACCGGTCCTCATCGGTGACTTAATCAGCTGCTACGCGAAGATTATTTCTGAAGGCAGAACATCAATCAAGGTCGATGTTGAAGTTTATGCTGAGCGCCGAAAAGGTGCTGTAAAGCAATGTATTAAGGTGACAGAAGCAGTGCTGGTTTATGTGGCGATTGATGGCGACCACAAGCCCAGAGCTTTGCCAGCCAAATAGATTTTAATGGCATTTCAAGTTATCTTTTAACCCTGTATGTGAAAAACGTTACTCAATAGTAATTAGTTAAGTTAAATGATGTTATTAAATTAGAACTCTTTAATATATAAATGATTAGACTCCTAATATTAGGTGTGCTAAAACTGGCGACACTTATTTACTTAAAACTATAAATACAACGAAATCCAACATATGAAAACAAGAATCCTGATAATAGCAAGTATGTGTATATCAACCAGTGCTTTAGCTGGAGGCTATCGTGTCGCGACCCAGGGACAAAAGGCATTGGGGATGGCACATACCGGTGTGGCCATGACAGAAAGTTCTGAAGTAATCTTCTTTAACCCGGCGGCTATGACTTCGCTGAAAAATAATCTAGATATCACTGCTGGTACTACTCTGATTGATAGCGTTACCAAGTATCAGAATCAAACAGCAAATACTTCAGCTGAAACAGACAACCCACTTGGTACGCCCAGCAATTTTTATATTGCACAAAGGCATGACGAGAAACTTTCCTATGGCCTTGGTCTGTATACGCCGTATGGAAATGTTGTGGAGTGGGAAAAGGATTGGTCAGGTTCTCATCTGGTCAATAATATTGAGCTGAAAGCAATATATATTCAGCCGACAATTGCTTATAAGTTAAGTGATACCTATAGCGTTGGTTTTGGCCCAGCTATTGTTTATGGATTAGTTGAGTTTAATCGAAATCTTAGTACATCACTCATTGATGGTAATGGTAATCGCTCTAATGTCACTCTTAAGGCATCCGGCGTGACGGCAATTGGGTATAACGTAGGTTTGTTAGTCAAATCATCTAATGATCTCTCGGTTGGTATTAGTTACCGTTCGAAAGTAGATTTAAAAGCAAGAGACGAAAGTGCTGATTTTGAAAATATCCCTACTTCATTGCAGGGCGAGTATTTTGATACAACATTTAATGCTGATCTGGTTCTGCCTGCGGAATTAACGCTGGGCCTTACTTACAATATAAGTGCAGATACGGTACTGGCCTTTGATATTAATCGTACTTACTGGAGTGCTTATCACAATCTGGATGTACAGTTTAATAACGGTGCAGGTACATCATTTAACCCAAGAAATTACAAAGACGCGAACATATTTCGTTTAGGTGTGCAGCATAAAATGAATGATGATCTGACATTGCGCGCTGGCGTTTATCTTGATAATGCGCCCATCAACGACGGATACTTCACGCCTGAAACTGCGCGAGCAGATTCTACGGGCTTAACCGCAGGTGCCAGCTATAAAGTATCGAAACGTATGGAGCTCGATTTTTCATTCCTGCAATTGATATTCGATGAATTTAATGGATCTTATGATCACTATGACCAGTCTGGAACGATTATATCTTTCAGCGGCGATTACAAATCATCTGTGACCGCTATTGGTTTTGGTCTTAACTACAAATACTGAGAAATAAGAAATGATGCTTATGAAAAATCAAATAATTAAATTAGCATGCATAACCTTTGCTTGTGCCGTTGTTTCAGCCTGTGACACCGATTTTGATAACCCGGTTAGTGGGAGCTCGGGCCATAGTGGCGATGCCGATCTTAGTAAGTTTGTCACGATTGGCGATTCGCTCACTGCTGGCTATGCCGATGGCGCGCTTTATAAATCCGGTCAGGAAAATTCATACCCGGCAATACTGGCGCAGCAGTTTGCCAAAGTAGGTGGTGATAGCAATTTCACGCAGCCGTTGGTTAGTGACAACCTTGGTGGATTGCTTATTAATAATGTTCAATATTTTGACAACAGGTTGGTACTGAATTTAACAGATCCAACATCGCCAAGCCCTGAACCTATTGCAGGTACACCGACAACTGAAGCCATTGGTTCAGGTTTGAATGGTTCTGTGTTTAGTAACATGGGTGTACCGGGTGCAAAATCATTTCATCTGGGCGCGCCGGGTTATGGTAATCCACTTGGGTTACCTGCAGCGGCAAATCCATACTTTACAAGATTTGCATCAGACCCAGCTACGGCAGCGATGATTACTGATGCTGCAGCCCAGCAGCCATCATTCTTTGTCATGTGGATCGGTAATAATGACGTGCTTTCCTATGCAACCACGGGTGGAGTTGGTGTAGATCAGTCAGGTAACCCTAATCCAGCAACCTATGGCTCTAACGATATTACTGATCCTACCGCTTTTGCCGGTGTTTATGCGCAACTGGTTGGTGCATTTAAAGTTGCCAATCCAGCCGTTCAAGGGGTACTGGTGAATATTCCCGATGTAAAGACTATTCCTTACTTTACAACTGTGCCGTACAACCCGGTGCCATTGGATCAGGCGACAGCTGATTACTTAAATGGGCAATATGCAGCCTATAACGGCGGGGTTGCGGCCATTTTAGCGGCGAATCCTGCTGAAGTAGCAAAAAGAACTATCAATTTTACAGCTGGACAAAATGCCGTTGTGATTATGGATGAGTATCTAACAGATTTAACCGGCTTTAATCCTGCACTTATTAATATGAGACAGGCTACGGCTGATGATTTATTAGTGCTTACAAGCAGTTCAAAAATCGGAACTCTTGCTAATCCTGCTGATCCTTCTACAGTCTGGGGTGTTGGTGTGCCTCTGCAAGATGGTGATGTTTTAATACCAGAAGAGATTGCTCTCATTGATGCGGCTAGAACCGCTTTCAATAACACTATTAAGGCGGCTGCGGATGCAGATACCAATCTGGTACTGGTTGATTCTGCAGCTGTTCTGGAAGAGATCAGCAACACAGGTATTGATTACGGCACAGGTGCTATAAATGCCAATTATGCTACAGGCGGTGCTTTTTCTCTGGATGGTGTTCATCCGACAGCACGTGGTTACGCTGTTATGGCTAATGCTATCATCGATGAAATTAACACTGGTTTTAGTGCAAGTATCCCAAGAGTAGATCCTGGCACGTACACCACCATCTTTGTTAAATAAACTACTTGGTTTCAAAATGTAGGTTAAAAGTTATTTTATAAGTTATAAAAAAGCCCTCTTACGAGGGCTTTTTTTGTGCTTTTAAAACTCAACACCTCTGCGGTGAAGTTTTAAATGAATTTATGTTTCTTAAATTCTTCCAGCATGTCCTGCAAAGCCAGCGCACGGTGGCTGATTTTGTTTTTCTCTTCCATGGTCAGCTGTCCGCTGGAGCAATTGTGTGTCGGCACGTAGAAAATCGGGTCATAACCAAAACCGCCATCGCCTAATGGGGTTTCAAGGATTCGACCTTCCCAGCTGCCCTGGGTAATGATGGGCACAGGATCATTGTGGTGGCGCATGAAGGCGAGGACGCACCAGTAGCGTGCGGTGCGCTCTTCTTCGGGCACACTCTGTAATTCGCCCAGCATTTTATTGTTGTTGTCGAGATCGCTGGCTTTTTCACCGGCATAACGCGCGGAATAAACCCCGGGGCGGGCATCGAGCGCATCGACTTCGATACCGGAATCATCCGAGATCGCGGGCAGGCCGGTGCACTCGGCGGCATGCCTCGCCTTGATGATGGCATTCTCGACAAAGGTGGTACCGGTTTCCGGTACTTCGGGCACGCCGAAGTCTGATTGCGGCACTACTTCGATGCCGCAGCCGGCAAACAGTTTGTTGATTTCGCGGACCTTGCCTGCGTTGCCGCTGGCGAGCACGATTTTGGTAATTTTGTTGTGCATATCAGGACTCCAGTTAGATATTCAGTGCAGCGCGCTGGGCGGCAAATAATTCATTAATACCTTTTTCGGCCAGTGCCAGCATGGCATTGAGTTCTTCGCGGTTATAGGCGTGACCTTCGGCGGTGCCCTGCACCTCAATGAAACCGTTGGTATTGTTCATCACCACGTTCATATCGGTTTCGGCATTGGAATCTTCGGCGTAGTCGAGATCGAGGATTGGCGTGCCGTTAAAAATGCCCACCGATACAGAGCCAATCTGGTGATGTAAAGGGTCTTTTTTCACCAGGCCTTTTTCCATCAGGTGTTGCACTGCATCGTGCAGCGCCACCCAGGCGCCGGTGATGCTGGCGGTGCGGGTGCCGCCGTCGGCCTGAATGACGTCACAATCCAGGCTGATGGTGTTCTCGCCGAGAGCTTCCAGGTTAATGGCAGCACGCAGTGAGCGGCCAATCAACCGCTGAATTTCCATGGTGCGGCCGCCCTGCCGTCCGTCAGAAGCTTCGCGGCGCATCCGGTTGCCGGTCGAGCGCGGCAGCATGCCATATTCGGCGGTGACCCAGCCCTGACCCTTGCCACGCAGAAACCCCGGTACCTTGTTTTCGACCGATGCGGTGCAGATGACTTTGGTATCACCGAATTCAATCAGCACTGAACCCTCGGCATGTTTGGTGTAGTTGCGGGTGATTTTGATCTGACGCATTTCGTCGGGGGCACGTTTGCTCGGTCTCATGATTCGATCCAGTGTCTTTTGATAAATAATTGCCGCGAATTATACATGGCTTGAGTGCGACTTGCTGCGCGGGTGCCCGTGCTACAATTTGCTTATCAAACGGGGAGAATCAAATGATCAAAAGCATGACTGCCTTCGCGCGCTGTGAGCATAAAGCAGAGTTCGGCACTTTAATCTGGGAATTGCGCTCGGTGAATCACCGTTATCTGGACATAAGCATGCGGCTACCGGATGATCTGCGCGGCATGGAAGGGCGTTATCGTGAACTGGTCAATGCGGGCCTGAGCCGTGGCAAGCTGGAATGTAATCTGATGTTTAAAGCCGCTTCGGCAGAGGAAGGCGGCGTTGAAATCAACGAGGCTTATGCCAAATCAATGATCCATGCCTGCGAACATCTGAATGCCACATTGCATCAGTCCTCGGTGATCAACGTGGTCGATATTCTGAAATGGCCGGGCGTGGTCAAACAGGCGACACTGGATATGAAGCCGGTGGCAGAGGCCGGCGAGGCACTGTTGCAGCAGGCACTGGCTGAACTGATCAACAACCGCGAACGCGAAGGCGAGCGCCTGAAAGATTTGATAGCGCAACGCTGCGTCGCCGTGGCTGACATCGTCGAGCAGATGCTCGAGCTGATGCCGGAGATTCGTGACAATCACCGGCAGAAATTTTTATCAAAATTCGAAGAACTGAAGGTTGAGCTGGATAAGAATCGATTGGAGCAGGAGCTGGTTTATCTGGTACAGAAAATGGATATTGATGAAGAGCTGGATCGACTCGGGAGTCACGTAAAGGAGCTGAGTGATGTGCTTAATCGTGATGAAGCGGTGGGCCGGCGACTGGATTTTTTAATGCAGGAATTGAATCGGGAAGCGAATACTCTAGGCTCAAAATCAGCAGATATCAGGATGACACAGGCATCGGTAGAGCTGAAAGTTCTGATTGAGCAGATGCGCGAGCAGATTCAGAATATTGAATAACTGGTTAAAAAGCATCCATGTCAATAAAGGCAATGCCGACACCGTTGTCAGACAGGCGAACAATAATCGCATCGACTTCAGTTTCAGTGTTGTTCTTCAGAGGATCGTTGTATTGAATATGGACCATTTCACCCAGAGGAAATAAATTAGAATTAGTGGCGAGAAACATGCCGCCTTCGCTGATATCATGGGTTCGAATAGTTTGGGGTTTATTTTCCATTAGCGTGAGCACAACATCGATTTGAATATCATGTCTTTTGTACCTGCGATTGTTTTCACTCATAGTCACTTGCTCTGTTTGTGCGCTGTTTCGTAATAATACCGTGCATTGAGGAAAAAAACAGTCTGTATTAGATAAAGTTTTTGGATTATATTGTTTAATAATCAATCAATGATCAGGCGTAGTATGCGATTCATTATCATCATATTAATGTGGTTTATCCTTGTTGTGCAGTCTGCGCAGGCTTCTGATCTTGCACGGGAAAAGCGCCTAGCCGAGCAAATTGAAGAATTGATCTTTGATGGCACGGTTGTATACCTTAACAGTGGTGGTCATAAGTTTATGAATGTGTATATGGAAGCTGAAACTGAGCCAGTAAAAGGAGTGGCAATCATTCTGCATGGTCGAGGTTTTCATCCGGATTGGGAAAAAGTAGTGAAACCACTACGTATCGGCCTAACCGAGAAAGGCTGGAGTACATTTTCTATGCAAATGCCAGTGCTGGATAAAGAGGCCAAATATTTCGATTATGTTGCTATTATGCCAGAGGCATTTCCACGCATCGAAGTGGGTATCGATTATTTAAAAAAAGAAGGTTATAAAAAAATTGTATTGATTGCGCATAGCTGTAGTGTGCATATGGTTATGGCCTGGGTCGATGCAAAAAGATTTCGTGATATTGATGCTTTTGTAGGCGTAGGAATGGGAGCAACGGATTATCAACAACCGATGGCGAAACCAATGCCGTTAGACCAGTTATCAGTACCCGTCCTGGATATCTATGGCGCAGAGGAATACCCTGCGGTAATGCATGGTGCAAAAGTTCGAATGGATTATATTCAGCGAGCTGGGAATAAAAAATCAAAACAGGTTGTCGTTATGGGCGCTGATCATTATTTTTCTGAAAAAGATGATGAATTACTGGAAGAGGTTAGTGAATGGATGCAGGGATTGTGACTGAAACAAAAAAAAACCAGACAAATAATCAGTTTGACTTATTAAAACAACAGCGATTCCTGCCATTTTTTATAACGCAGTTTCTGGGTGCATTCAATGATAATGTGTTCAAAAATGCTTTAATTATCCTCATCGCTTTTAAAGGTATAGAACTCAGTGATGGTAAAACCAGCGTTGATTTTCTGACCAATCTCAGTGCAGGTTTATTTATCCTGCCTTTCTTTATATTTTCAGCCACGGCGGGTCAGTGGATAGATAAAAATGAAAAATCACAGTCGATTCGATTTATTAAGCTAATGGAAGTTGTGATTATGTTAGGTGCGGCTTATGCATTTTATATAGGTCATATTTATGTACTGATCGCGCTGCTGTTTTTAATGGGCTTGCAATCAACATTATTTGGACCGGCCAAGTACAGTTATATTCCGCAGCATCTGGGTAGCACCGAACTGGTCGCAGGTAATGCGCTGGTGCAATCGGGGACATTTATTGCAATATTAATTGGCACCATGCTGGGTGGCATACTGATCGCAGGCGATGAGGGCCGACAGTGGGTGGCCATCGTTATTGTGGTGCTCGCGCTGCTGGGTTATCTGGCGAGCCGGTTTATTCCGCAAACCCCATCGCTTGAACCTAATTTAAAAATAAACTGGAATCCGTTCACTGAAACCTGGCGTAATATTGCATTCATACACAGCGAGCGTGTGGTGTTTTTATCCGTACTCGGCATATCGTGGTTCTGGTTTCTGGGTGCGACATATCTGGTGCAGTTGCCCAATTACACCAAAACAACTTTGGCTGGAAATGAACAGGTGGTGACCCTGCTGCTCACATTTTTTACCCTGGGCATCGGTGCGGGTTCGTTATTGTGTAACTGGCTGTCAGGACAGAAAGTGGAACCGGGTCTGGTGCCATTCGGTTCGATTGGCCTGAGCCTGTTCGGTATAGATTTATTTTTAGCCCAGCCAGAATTTGCTCCGCAGACATTAATGGGTGTGGTTGAGTTTATGCGTCAGGCTAACAGTATTCGAATCATGCTGGATGTGTTTTTCATTGGCCTGTTTGGTGGTTTCTATATTGTGCCGCTGTTTTCATTAATACAGCAAAGAAGCGAGCCGCAGCATCTATCAAGAATCATTGCCGGCAATAATATATTCAATGCATTGTTAATGGTGATGTCAGCAGTCATGGCAATAGTGTTGTTGGGTGCAGGCGTTTCGATTGCAGAATTATTTGTCATAGTAGCTGTGCTCAATGCAGCGGTGGCTATCTATATTTATACGCTCGTTCCCGAATTCTTCATGCGTTTTATTGTCTGGATGTTGATCCATTCTATATATCATGTTCGTAAACAGGGGCTGGATAATATTCCGCAAGAAGGTGCGGCGGTGCTAGTGTGTAATCACGTGAGTTTTGTCGATGCGTTGATTATTGCTGGCTGTGTACGTCGACCAATACGTTTTGTTATGTATTACAAAATATATAATTTACCTGTTCTAAATTTTGTTTTTAGAACGGCAGGTGCAATTTCCATTGCAGGCAAATATGAAAATCCTGAGTTGATGGAAAAAGCTTTTTTAGAAATAGAACAGGCATTAAAAAACGGAGATCTGGTTTGTGTATTTCCTGAAGGCAAATTAACCAGCGATGGGAAAATGAGTAAATTTCGCCCTGGCATAGAGCGCATACTTGCAACTACACCTGTGCCGGTAATTCCCATGGCTTTAAATGGTTTGTGGGGTAGTGTCTTCAGTCGGCACCCATCTAATATTATTTTGAGGATTCTAAAAGGTATTCGCTCAAGCGTAGAATTGTGTGTCGCGCCGCTGGTAAAGATGGATGTCGTCACAGCAGAAGCGCTGCAGAGTCAAGTTGAAAAGATTGTTGTTGAATAATCGATTTAATTATCTGATTTAAGCGCCATAGGAACAGCGTCAATGTTATTTTCCCTGAGCTGATCAATTTTTTCATAGAGCTCTTTGCTTTGACCATAAGGGCCAATGCGCACCCGATGCCATGCGGTGTTGTTAACAGTAACATTTTGAATGTGTGCTTCAAAACCAAGTAGAGCTAAGCTGGCCTTGAGTTTTTCTGCGTCGCTTTTGTTTTTGAAAGAACCCGCCTGCAGTACGTATTGCTTGTTGCTTTCGGGCACATTACCCGTAGGCCTGCTTTTTGGCGGCTGAGTTTCAGAATCAGGAATTAATACTTCAAGTTCTGGGAGAATCGTATAGAAGTTGAATTTAGGTTCAGCAGGTTTAGCAGATTTATCATTATTTTTTTCAGTAGCAGTGTTGGTGTGCTGTTTTATTTTGTCCAGTTCTTTTTGTATGGCTGCACCAAAATTAGCCGGCACCTCCGGCTGCTTGTCGAGATAAACCAGCAGCGCAACGAACAGGCCAATACTGAGGCCGGCTAACAGCCAGACAAAACCGGGCAGCGGGCGCTTTTCATGGCCGGGTCCTCTGGTTTTGTAATCGGTTGGCATTACATCGACTCCGGAGCGCCAACGCCGAGCAGGCTTAATCCATTACGAATAACCTGCTGAGTAGCGGTAATTAAATTCAGTCGCGCATCGCGCATGGCTTCATCTTCAACAATAAAATGATGCGCGTTGTAGTAAGTGTGAAACAGGTTAGCCAGATCGCGCAAATAATGTACCAGCGAATGTGGCTCTGCCTGGGTCGCCGCTTTTTCAAGAATGTCTGGATAGGCGGTCAGCTTGGTAATCAGCTCGGACTCATGTGACTCGGTGAGCTGTGCAAGATGGGCGTTGCCGTTTTCAACATTGTGCTGCAGATTTTTTTCTTTCAGCTGGTTTAGTACGCTGCAAACACGCGCGTGTGCGTACTGAATGTAGTAAACCGGGTTGTCGTTGCTCTGCGACTTGGCGAGGTCGAGATCGAAATCCATGTGCTGCTCGCATCTGCGCATCACGTAAAAGAAACGCGCAGCATCGTTGCCGACTTCTTCGCGCAGCTCGCGCAGGGTCACGAACGAGCCGGAGCGGGTCGACATCTGCACGCGCTCGCCACCGCGATAAAGAATGGCGAACTGCACTAAAAGAATATCCAGTTTATTTTCATCTTCGCCGAGCGCCTTGATCGCGGCTTTCACGCGCGGCACATAGCCGTGGTGATCAGCGCCCCAGATATTGATCACGCGCTCATAACCGCGCTGGAATTTATCCATATGGTAAGCGATGTCGGAAGCAAAATAAGTGGTCTGTCCGTTGTCGCGAACAACCACGCGATCTTTTTCATCACCGAAACTGGTTGATTTAAACCAGAGCGCGCCTTTTTCTTCGTAGATGTGTCCGGCGGCCTGCAGTTGCTCGATGGCGGTGCTGATCAGGTCGCGTTCCGACAGTGATTTTTCCGAGTACCAGTTTTCGTAGTGCACGCCGAAGCCTTCAAGGTCATCGCGGATATCGGCCAGAATACTGTCGAGCCCGGCATTGAACACAATCAGGTATTCGGCTTCACCGAGCAAACCCTGTGCGCGCTCGATGAGTGCATCAATGTGCAGTTCTTTATCGCCACCGGCGGGTTCATCGGGCGGAATATCTTTCATGACGACGTCAGCAGTGTATACAAAAGCGCCGTTATGTTCGGCCTTGAGCTGGCGCGCAATATCAAAAACGTAAGCATCGCTCTTGTAGCCATTGCTGGGGAACGGAATCTCGATACCATTTTCCTGCAGGTAACGTATCCAGATACTGGTGGCCAGGATATTCATCTGCCGGCCGGCATCATTGACGTAGTATTCGCAATCGACATCGAAGCCGACCGCGCGCATCAGCGAGGCGACCGAAGCGCCGTAAGCCGCGCCACGACCATGACCGACGTGCAATGGCC
Organism: Gammaproteobacteria bacterium; assembly: GCA_029881035.1. Taxonomy (GTDB): domain Bacteria; phylum Pseudomonadota; class Gammaproteobacteria; order SZUA-229; family SZUA-229; genus LH-M37. The sequence continues at coordinate 32,137 of JAOUNI010000018.1, forward strand.
CGGTGGGGTTGGCGGAGACAAATTCAATTTGGATTTTCTTGCCGGCGCCGATGCTGGAGCGGCCATAGTCTTCTTTCTGCGCCAGAATCATTTTGATCACGTTCTGCGACGTGTCGGCGGTAACAAAGAAATTGATAAAACCGGGGCCGGCAATTTCAGTTTTTTCCAGCTCTTTATCTTCCGGCAGCGCGTCACAGATCGCCTGCGCCAGATCGCGCGGCGGCTTGCCGGCTGCTTTCGCCAGCATCAGCGCAACGTTGCAGGCGAAATCGCCGTGCGTGGCATCTTTGGTACGGGTGACCTGAATGGCGGGCGAAACGGAAGCATCGAGCGTGCCGTTGTGAATCAGGGTGCTGACTGCCTGTCTGATCAGGTCTTCAATTTTATGTTTCAAGATAGTGCCGGTGTCGTACTTAGTGGTGGCCAATTTTACACGTAGATGACGTGTTGTGTGGGCAACAGGGCTGAAAAAGTCTGCTTAAAAAGTATCGTAAGGATCGACGTCAATCGACCAGCGAACCTGCTTGGCGCTTTTTAGCTGCTGTAGCTGTGGCAGCCACTGGCGTAGCAACTGGTGCAGGGCTTTGCGGTCGCTGGACTGCAGCATGGTCTGGGTACGGAAACGACCGGCGCGTTTTTCCATCGGCGCCGGCCAGGGGCCAAAGACATCGACGCCGTTGGCGTTGTACCGGTTCGCTAATTCGCGCGCCTCGGTCATGAACTGTATGCCCAGTTCTTTTCTGATCGCGCCGCAGCGCAGAATCACCAGATGACGGTGCGGTGGGAAGCCGGCCTGCTGGCGTTCGAACAGCGCCGCTTCGGCGAATTTTTCGTAACCCTTGTGCAACAGCGTCTGCAGCAGCGGGTGATCGGGGTGGTGGGTCTGGATCAGCACCTCGCCGGGTTTATCGGCGCGTCCGGCTCGCCCGGAAACCTGGATGATGAGCTGGGCCAGGTGTTCGGCGGCGCGAAAATCGGCGCTATACAGAGCCTGATCGGTATCGAGCACACCGACCAGCGTGACATTGGGGAAGTCGTGACCCTTGGCCAGCATCTGCGTACCCACCAGAATACTGGCGCCGCCGGCATGCGCCTGTTGCAGCTTGTCTTCGAGTGCGCCCTTGCGCCGGGTGGTGTCGCGGTCGATGCGGTTGATGTGCACATCGGGAAATCGTTCGGTGAGAAAGTTTTCAATGCGCTCGGTGCCGGTACCGATGGCCAGCAGTTGTTCGCTGCCGCAGTCGCCGCATTTGGTCGGCGAGCGGGTTTCCGCGCCGCAGTGATGGCAATGCAGCTGATGCTTATGCTTGTGGTAGGTCATATTGGCATCGCAGCGTTTGCAGCGCGTCATCCAGCCGCAATCGTGGCACATCAATAAAGGAGAAAAACCGCGGCGGTTGAGGAACAGGATGACCTGGTTACCCTGTTGCAGATGCTCATCAATTTTGACCAGCAAGGCCGCTGACATACCTTCCTGTATCGGCTGACTGCACATGTCGAGCAGCTGAATGCGGGTGACCGACTGGCTGCGGGCGCGTTGTTTCAGGGGGTGAATCTGGAAGCGCTGGCGATTCACATTGTGCAGGCTTTCCAGCGAAGGCGTGGCCGAGCCCAGCACCACCGGAATGTTTTCTTTCTGGCTGCGCACCAGCGCCAGGTCGCGCGCGTTATAGCGGAAACCTTCCTGCTGCTTGTAAGAGCCGTCGTGTTCCTCATCAATAATAATCAGGCCGAGGTCGGGCAGCGGCGTGAAAATCGCCGAGCGTGTGCCGATCACCAGCCGGGCGTGGCCGATGGCGGCGGCGTGCCAGGCGCTGAAGCGTTGCTGGTCATTCAGGCCGGAATGTAGCACCGCAATTGGGCAGCCCATGCGCTGCTCGAAGCGTTCGGTGAGCTGCGGAGTCAGGCTGATTTCCGGCACCAGCACCAGCACCTGCTTGCCGCTGGCAATCACCTGCTGGCTCAGCGCCAGATAGACCTCGGTTTTGCCGCTGCCGGTAATACCGTGTAATAAATGAATGTGGTGCTGATCCAGGTCGTGACCGATCGCCGCAATCGCCTGTTGCTGTTCCTCGTTTAACAAAGGCGCCTGTGATAAGACAGGCCGGGCGGCGGGCAAACTGGCCTGTTCGGCGCAGGTGACCAGTGCCTTTTCCAGCAAGGCTTTCATTGCGGGGCGCCAGTTCGGGTGGTTCTCGTTGAGGTAGGCCTCATCGAGCCCATCCGGGTTGTTCAGCAGTATTTGCAGGATGTGTTTCTGTTTGGCGGCCCGATTCAGACTTTCCAGGTCGCTGGTGGAAACACCGTCGCGGGCAGTCCAGACTTTGATGACCATGGCTGCATCGGTTTTGCCCTGACGCAGCAGGCCGGGCAGGGCCGCCTGTACGACTTCACCAATCGGGTGCAGATAATAAGCAGCCGCCCAGCGCAGCAGATCCAGAATGCGTGCATCCAGCATCGGCTCGGTGTCGATCAGCGCCCTGATCGGCTTGAGCTTGCTGAGCGCCAGATCGCTGTGATCGGTCTGTTCAAGAATAACGCCAATGGCAGTGCGGCGGCCAAATGGCACTTCAACGCGGCAACCCGGAATGAAACTGTGCTGGCGCAAAGACTCAGGAACTAAATAATCAAAAGCGCCGAATAAAGGAATGGGCACCGCAATCTTGAGGATTCGTGGTTGAGCGGTGGCGGCTGAAGGTTGAGCTTTGGAATTCATAATGAATATTTCAGCGCCATATAAAGGTAATCGAGAGCGTATCAAAGGTTTATTCGGGTTCCCGATTCTACTGGAAATTGATGGTAGTGACCGAATGCATTATGGATAAAATAATTGTAGACAGTATTGACAAGTGAGTTACCCACAAATCCTGTGGATAAGTTTGTGCGTAAAATATTAGTAAATGCCGTTTGCATAGATTTTTCAAGCAATTGTGAGGTTTTGGTTAAAATTTATACAGGGAATAAATAGTAGAATAAACAATTAGTTGCGATTACTGGATCTACTATTATAGTGTTAAATAACAGTGATTCTTAATAAAGCTCGACATGAATCTAGATTGTGTATAACTGGATTTACAGTCATCTTGCTTAGCAAATTTTGTTAAGAGTTATTCGAGGAAACGTGCTCTAAGTTGCTAATAATGCCCAAAAAACCTGAGTTACCCACATTTCTTGTGGATAACTTTGTGGATAGGAAAGTTTTTTAGCGCAAAAACAAGTGAAAAAACACTAGTTTTGTTAGATTGGACAAAAAATAACCACTTTAGATATTGCGTTTAATATCAATTAGTTGCAACTATAAGTACGTTATTATTCGGTGGATAAGTGATTAGGTGGCGGACTATTTTGGGCAATATTAGAAGTTTATAATTTGATTGTGTACAACTCGTATAAAAGTTGCGAGTCAGAACAATAAGTTAGCTTGATACAGGCTAAGGTGAACGGTGTTAAATGAAGCAAAAAGTCTGTTATTCTTCGTAGCTGATGAACCAGTCCTGTGCAACTGTCACATTTCAGTCTGATCATTGTCCAGAGGAATAATCAGGATCACACCATGCAGCTTTGGCGGCACATTGAAAATCATATCGAGCAGAGCACCGGCATGTCGTTTTGTATTGGCGAGAACCGCGGTGTCGGCGGTGGCTGCATCAACGCCAGCTTTCAGGTGACCGATGGCCAGCTCCGCTATTTCATTAAAACCAACCACCGTCACCATGCTGCCATGTTCGAGGCCGAGGCCGAAGGCCTGCTGGAGATGGCCAACAGCCGCACCATCAAAGTGCCGCGCCCCATCTGCTATGGCGAACACGGTGAGCAGTGCTATATCGTCATGGAATACCTTGATCTGGCTGGCAGGGGCGACAATGCCCTGTTTGGCCGGCAACTCGCCGCCATGCACCAACACATCGCCGACCGCTTCGGCTGGCGCATGGACAACACCATCGGCTCCACGCCCCAGCCCAATAACCCGCATCACGACTGGGTCGAATTCTGGCGCAGGGAGCGGCTGGGATTTCAGCTGGAACTGGCCGCCCGTAACGGTTATGGCGGCGAGCTGCAAACTTTGGGTGAACGCCTGCTGGCCGACTTCCCCGTGCTGTTCAAAAACTACCAGCCCAAAGCCTCTATGCTGCACGGTGATTTATGGATCGGCAACTACGGCGCGCTGGCCGACGGCACACCAGTGATCTTCGACCCAGCCTTCTATTACGGCGATCGTGAAGCCGAGCTGGCCATGACCACCTTATTCGGCAGCTTCAGCCGTGATTTCTACGTCGCTTACAACGAAGTCTGGCCACTCGATGATGGCTATCCAGTACGTCGCACTTTCTACAATATCTACCACATCATCAACCACACCAATCTGTTTGGGGGTGGTTACCACGGCCAGGCGATTGGCATGATCGAGCAGGTGCTGGCAGAGATAAAATAAAAAATATAACAGTGCACTCGTACAGGATTCTCTGCAAAAAAATCTGCTCATTGAATTAGCACTATTTTAATGGATAGTCATTATATTTATAAAATAGATCAAGTCATGGGGAGGACTAAAAACAAATTATGATGAATGACAAGCGATTTCTGGAAATAATCGATTCTACGCCACTAGTTTCTCTTGATTTAATTCTTGAAGACCGTGATGGAAAAGTATTGCTTGGTAAACGAGTTAATCGCCCTGCTCAGGGATTTTGGTTTGTACCGGGTGGCAGAATTCGAAAAAATGAAAAGTTGGCTGATGCAATCAAAAGAATTTCTTTAGCTGAGTTGGGTACTGCAATACCAATTTCTGATGCCTCATTATTAGGTGCGTTTGATCACATATATAGTGACAATTATTTTGGAGAAGAAGGTATAAATACACATTATGTTGTATTGGCTTATAAGGTTAATGTAAGAGGTGGTTTAGAAATGGTGCCTGATAGCCAACATTCTGAAATAAAATGGTGGTCGAAACAGGATCTGCTAGATAGTCACGATGTTCACAGGAATACAAAAGCATACTTTACGGGCGCATAACTCGATTACTTGATACATATCAACAAAGTACTAATTCTTCGGATCTAGCATTTACGTAGTGTTGTAGATATTTGATGAGCTTAATGTTGAGAGTATCTGCTGTTTAAATGCAGGGATTAAGGTTTTGCAGAAATATAATTAATTTCAGGATGATCAGGCGTAAATATTACGTCAATGAAATATTAAAGAGCAAAACGTTTAGTTTGATGATGAATTTCAATCCCTGATGGAGGTAGTCGATAGAATGGGGGGTAATCATGAAAATTCGCCATCATAATAATTTTCATATATACACTTATTTTCTTTATTACGAATCCATTTTATGTCATTGCGTATTGCATCAATAAGTGTGCATCGGTTATTACAGTTTAATCTGAGAGGTGAATTAAATAATTTTATTATTATTTGAGTTTATATAACTGAAGATGAGATTTCAAAAAGTCATCAGGAGGAAACTTATGAAAGTTAGAAATGGATTGCGCGATATCTGGTTATTTTCGTTTGCGATTGTAACTGGTAGTTTTATGCTGGTTAATTGTGGTGGTGGCGAAGACTCGGGCACGGTTAGCAATAATGTTACTTATGCTGTTGGAGGAACAGTGAGTGGTTTGATAGGCTCAACTCTTGTTATGCAAAATAATAATGGTGATGATCTTGGGGTTACAAAAAACGGATCTTTCATATTTGTTAAACCCATTCCCGATGGCTTTGCATATGATGTAACCATTAAGAGTCAACCGACAGACCCTAATCAGGTGTGTTCAGTGAAAAATGGTAGTGGTGTTATCTCTGGCGCAAATGTCACAAATATTGAGGTCAATTGTGCGAACTGTACCGGTGGAAGTATTGAATATAATCATAATTTAAGTTCTGATGCTCCTGGGTTTTCCCAGCAGATGGTTGTTACAGGAAGTATTCCCTTTAGCTGTGGTGCTACAAATGAAATCTTTGGTTCCGGTATGGTTTCAATTGCTGTTACTGGGCTTGCTGTTACCGTATGCAGTGAATGCACCTGGTCCGGCGATGCAGACATGAACGTTACTCTGAGTGAAGGATCCTCAGGCTTTGGGGCTATTGATTTCACTGAAATATGGTATGCGGGTTCACCTCCTGTAACATGGGCTTGTACGGACACCTGTAATGGCGGTACGAATTTATTCCAGTCTTTTTTGCCTGAGCAATATATTGAACATACATTAGAACTCCAGATGATAAATGGTTATAAACATGTAGGAGTGGCTCAGGGGCAGGGAACATCGGGTACTTATGAGTGGACTTTCTATATAAATTAAAGTGTAAATATTTTTAAATCACGCACAAAAAAAGAGAGCTAACGCTCTCTTTTTTTGTGCGTGAAATTTTATTTTTAAATTAAAATTCAACTGCTAACTGTGCGGTTAACATGCTACCTGACGTACCCTGACCGCCATCGGCCAGTTTATAATCATTGGCATCGGTGTACTCAACAGTCAAGTTAACAGCTTCTGCTACGATGGTTGAGACTGAAAGCATGATGCGTGATTTGGGTAATGCACTACCATCTATGTCTGAGGTTGTCTGTCGTGCAATGGCAAAGGTCATTTCACGTCCGCCCACATCCATGCTGTAAGCGCCCTCAATATTGCTGGCACTGGGTTTTGCTTTGCCACCATTAAAACCAAGGTCGAGAGTGTTAAAATTATTGGCAGCGGTTACGTATTCAAAAATGACATTGAGCTTATCGATATTGACGATTGCGTGTATGGCCATACCTGCTGTGTGATCTTCAACGAATGGGGTGTTAGCACCAATCAATGCGCCTTCAAGGCCATCAGTTTCAGCCATGTTGTTGATGTAGTCGAAACCAACGTCTAGATTCATTGAGCTACTTTCCATGACGTAGGACAGGCTGAAGCCGAAATCATCGACGACATCGCTGTCGACTTTGTTTTTATCGGATGCACCATTGAATGCATATACCGAAGCGCGCAAGCTGCCGTTTTCATAGCCAACTTCTAAGGCGGACTCATGTGCTTCGGCAATTTCCAGCGTGAGCGGGTCAGTAATCATGTGGCTGGTAAAGTTACCAAAAGGAACGATGATGCGGCCTGCTTTTAAAAACAGTGCATTATTGGTGATGTTGATATAGCCTTCCTCGAATACGGGTGGATCAGTGTCATCATCTTCGTGCAACATCAGAAGGTGGGCACTGACGTTGTTATTAATTTGTGCATCGAGACCCAGTTCAATTTTAGCCAGAACAATGTCGCTACCTTTGGCGGTGGTGTGGTCTTTGCCTGAGCTAAATTCTGCTTCAACCAGGCCACTGAATTCCAGTTTAGGTTCGGCAACAACGGACGTCGAGCTGATGGCCAGTGCAGCCAGAGTGCTGGCGGTCAGGTATTTAAGTTTGTATGTATGCATTAAAAATATTCCTGTATTAGTTTTTATTGGTCTTCACGACGATTGAATACGAGTTGATTTGTTTGCATTTGTGAGGAAAAACCTGTGTATAACTATAGTTTTTATTCTAAGGATGGCAAGTGATTGCTGTTTAATAAGTATTCAGGAGCGACTGTGTGAAACAGCAGAGATGAAATATTTTAGAGCGGCGGGGGATTCCAGCTCGGTTTCTTCAATCAGGGGCAGATTCGGGTAGCTGATCTGTAATGCACGGGCGAACACGCCACTGGAAGTTTCGCTGACACATTGGCCATTAATAAAAATCGGGGTGCTGTGCAGTCCGCAACTGGGCGAGCGGCTTTTTAAGATAAAGCCACTAAATTCAGCCAGGCACAGAATTTTGTTTTGGCAGTAGTCTCGCATCAACTGGGTGATATCAATGATAGGGTTATCGCGACCAGTGAGCCGGGGCTGCTCGATACTGCCGGTGAGTTGTACCGGCGGGCGGGGCACGGGCAGGCCAGCTTCGACTTCCGGACAGATGGCGATGAGTTGAAAGTGTTTGGCGAGCTGGTCGATGATCAGGGTGCAGGGTTTGGACTGACCATCGTAACGTACAGGGTCACCGAGCAGGCAACGGCTGACACCTATTTTGGGTTTATCGGCCATAGAGAATGGTAGTCAGATTTAATATTTGGCGCCCATGTTGATAGCACGTTCACGTGATTTGTTTTCTTCTACAGCGCGTTTGCCTGCATCCCAGTTGGGCATGGTTTCAGGCCAGCCGAAACTGTGGGCGGTTAAAATTTCGCTCAATGCGGCGATATGTTCTTCACTGGCATTGAGCGCGGGGATGTAGTGATAGTTTTCACCGCCGGCTTGAAGAAACAGGTGACGGTTTTCCATGTTGATTTCTTCCAGGGTCTCAAGGCAGTCGGCAGAAAATCCCGGGCAGATGATGTCAACACTTTTAATACCCTGTGATGGCAGTTGTTGCAGAGTTTTGTCGCAGTAAGGTTGTAGCCACGGCTCACGGCCAAAGCGGGACTGAAAAACTACCTGCCATTGATCATCGTTGAGTTGTAGTGTTTCAGCGGTTAAGCGCGCGGTTTTTAGGCAATGGCAGTAATATGGGTCACCGCTGTCGACATAACGTTGTGGAATGCCATGGAATGAAAATAGTAATTTTCCAGCACGGCCATTTTTCTGCCAGTGTTGGCGTATGCTGTTGGCCAGCGCGGCTATATATTTTGGATGATCGTGGTATTGATTAATAAAGCGTAAATCGGGTAGCCAGCGCCAGTCGCGTAGTACGTGGGTCACCTCGTCAAAAACCGAAGCGGTAGTGGTGGCTGAATATTGCGGGTACATCGGCAGTATGAGCAGACGTCGAGCGCCGGCTTTGCGTAGAGCATTTAGGCCTTCTCGGATAGAAGGTTTGCCATAACGCATGGCAAGGTCAACGATGACGTTGCCACGGAATTTTTTTTGTAAGGTTTTTTCGATAGCCTGAGTTTGTAGCCGGGAGGTGGCGATCAGCGGTGAGCCCTGATCAGTCCAGACTTTTTGATAAGCCCTGGCAGAGCGGCGGGGTCGAAAGCGCAGAATAATGCCGTGTAATACCAGCCACCACAACCAGCGCGGTGCATCAACGACACGAGAATCCCAGAGAAACTCTGCAAGATAGCGCCTGACCGAAGCTGTCCTGGGTTTGTCGGGTGAACCCAGATTCACCAGCAGGATGCCGAGTTTTTCCTGAGTACCGTGTCGATAGTTGTAATCTGATTTTGCCAATGAAGTGTCGCTACTGTAATTTTTTCCAGATCGAAGAGTGACAGATTCGAAAATAATCTACAAGAGCGACAAAGGTACTTGAATGCATAGAGTGTCATCAAGTCTATACACTCCTAAATCAACTTCCTGTAACATACGTTGTTTTTTTACCCATTATAAGAAGAGTCTGGAGCTGGATCATGCCAATCTGCCTGGCAGTACCCAATGAAATTTTACCCGGAGAGCGCCGTATTGCGCTGGAGCCGGGTATTGCAAAACGTTTTATCGCCATGGGCGTCGAAGTTACCATGGAAAAAGGGGCGGCATTGTCGGCCCATTTTCCCGATTCAGCCTTTGAAGGCGTGAAAATCGTTGAGACACCACAGGAGCTGTATAAAAATGCAGATCTGATTTTTAAGGTGCAGCCACCGACCATGGAAGAACTGGATATGATGGAACCGGGTACCGTGCTGGTTGGTTTCATGGCGCCGCATAAAAATGAAGCGCTATTGCAAAAAATGTGCGAGAAAAACATCACCACGCTGGCGATGGAGCTGGTGCCACGTATTACTCGTGCCCAGTCTATGGATGCTCTGTCTTCGCAGGCATCGATTGCCGGTTATAAAGGTGTACTCATGGGCGCGGATATGGCCAGTGTTTTCTTTCCCATGCTAACCACGGCTGCGGGCACTATTCGCCCTGCACGAGTGCTGATTATTGGTGTTGGTGTTGCTGGCTTGCAGGCCATTGCCACGGCCAGACGTCTGGGTGCCATTGTTGAAGCTTACGATGTGCGTAGTGCCACCCGCGAACAGGTTGAGTCTCTGGGTGGTAAGTTTGTCGATACTGGTGTGAGTGCGGATGGTGAGGGTGGTTATGCGCGTGAGCTGACCGCTGAAGAAAAACAGCAGCAGCAGGATGTTCTCGCCAAACATATTGCCATGGCCGATGTGGTGATTAGTACAGCAGCGATTCCGGGCAAACCTTCACCGAAAATTATCAGCAAGGAAATGGTTGCCAATATGAAAGTGGGCGCGGTGATTATCGACCTGGCTTCAGAAGGCGGTGGTAACTGTGAATTGACACAGCCAGGTGAGACCGTTGATTTTGAAAATCGTGTGACCATACACGGGCCTTTGAATGTCGCCAGCCAGACACCGGTACACGCCAGTGAAATGTACGCCAGAAACCTGTTTAATTTGGTCTCACCTTTCATTACTGAGGGCGGTGAGCTGGCGCTGGACTGGGATGATGAAGTGCTGGCGAAAACAGTATTGACCTGCAGCGGTGAGGTTAAAAGTGACCGTTATCGCAGAGAAGAGGTGACAAAATGATCGAAGGGTTTACAGCCTTATATATTTTTATGCTCGCAGCCTTCACCGGTTACGAAGTGATTAGCCGTGTGCCGGTGATTTTGCATACTCCGTTGATGTCCGGCTCCAACTTCGTGCACGGTATTGTGCTGGTGGGTGCCATGGTGGCCATGGGACATGCTGAAACTGGTCTGGAAACCCTGATCGGTTTTGTCGGTGTTATGTTGGCAGCGGGTAATGCAGTCGGTGGTTATGTTGCTACCGTGCGCATGCTTGAAATGTTCCAGCCTAAAAAGAAGGAGGGCTAATTCGTGGAGATGCTAATCGAAATAGTTTACTTCCTTTCGGCCGTGGTCTTCATTTTTGGATTGAAGCAAATGAGTTCGCCGGTGACTGCTCGTCAGGGTATTGTCTGGGCCGGTATTGCCATGGTTATCGCTTCGTTGTTCACTTTTGGTGATCCTGCGGTATTACACAATACCGGTAATCTTGGCTGGATAGTGCTGGCCATAGTTATGGGTTCGGCAATTGCCTATGTCACTGCTAAGCGCGTTGCCATGACCGATATGCCGCAGATGATCGCCATCTATAACGGTATGGGTGGCGGTGCGGCGGCTGCAATTGCGGCGGTTGAGCTGGTTAAGGTTGCGGGTGGTGCCCCAGCACCAGCGACAACGGTATTAGTGCTGGCGGTACTGGGCGCGGTTATCGGGGCAGTTTCTTTCTCGGGTTCAGCCATAGCTTTTGCCAAGCTGCAGGGTTTGATCAATAAAACCATTCGTCTGCCCATGCACATGATGATTAATCTGATGATGTTTGCCGTTGCACTAGCTATTGGTGGCATGATGGCTTTTACCGGTGAGATTGATCCAAACATGCTATTGATCTTCTTCGTCGTGACGCTGGTGTTTGGCGTTATGTTTACCCTGCCTATCGGTGGTGCTGATATGCCGGTAGTGATTTCACTGTTCAACGCCCTGACTGGTCTGGCGGTAGCTTTCGAAGGTTTTGTGCTGCAAAACGCGGCCATGATCATTGCTGGTACGGTAGTGGGTTCATCCGGTACGCTGCTCACCCAGCTGATGGCGAAGGCGATGAATCGCCCGATCTCGAATGTGCTGTTCTCCAGCTTCGGTAGCTCAACCGGTGAAGCGGCCGATGAAGAGATTGCCGGCAGTATGAAAGAAATTCAGGGTTACGATGCGGCCATCATGATGGCTTATGCCAGCAAGGTTATTATCGTGCCGGGTTATGGCATGGCGGTAGCACAGGCTCAGCACAAGCTGAAAGAGCTGGAAGCGCTGCTGGAAGAGCGTGGCGTCACTGTGAAATATGCGATTCATCCAGTGGCGGGTCGTATGCCGGGGCATATGAATGTATTACTGGCTGAAGCCGGTGTCGATTACGACAAGATTCTGGATCTGGACGAGATTAACCCTGAGTTTCCGACTGCGGAAGTGGCGCTGGTAATTGGTGCCAATGACGTGGTTAATCCGGTAGCTCGTAGCAACCCCGACAGTCCTATTTATGGCATGCCGATTCTGGATGCAGATAAAGCGCAGAATACCATCGTGATTAAACGTGGTCGTGGTGCAGGCTTCTCGGGGATTGAGAACCACCTGTTCTATGCAGATAACACTCGTATGCTCTACGGCGATGGCCAGAAGGCCGTGGCCGAGCTGATCGCAGGTATTAAGCAGCTTTAGTTATATACTGATACAAATAATAAAGCCGATGCAGGTTTATCTGACCTGCATCGGCTTTTTAATGATTACAGTTTTACCTGTTTTGGTTGAATTACTGTCGACTACAGACGGGCAGTTAACCAGTGGTGTACTTCTGCGTAGTAGCTATCGGCTAAGCCTGTTGTCACTGCAATAGCATTTAGGGCTACGATGGCTGTTAAAACAGTCAATGCCAGGTATAGTTTTCTACTTTGTTTTTGATAGTCAGCGATTTGCTTTTTATATTTACTCATTTAATTTCTCCTGTTGCCGTTGGCAAAAGCCGGGCAATTTGTGTGTCCGTTCCTCGCAGCAGTATTTGTTGCGGGGCGCGAATAATATATCAAAGGCGATTACTGTGCCAGTGATAATGAGAATAATAATTGATAGCTGTGACGTAGGTATTAGCGGCAAGTTAAGATAATGTGACGTTTTTTGACCGAAATTAATGCTTCAAAATGGTGCAGCAGGCTCGTTCTGGATGCATTTTTACAAGAAAGGCCTTATCGGTATAAGATGCGTGTGTATTTAATTGGATTCACATAGAATCAGTTACCAATAAGAACAAGCAGGAGAGCGGCATGCGTACAATCATGGTTCTCAACGCCAAAGGCGGTTGTGGTAAGAGCACAATTTCGACCAATCTGGCCAGTTATTATGCTTTCGAAGAAGAGAAGAAAGTGGTGCTGGCTGATTATGATCCGCAGGGCTCAAGCATGGCCTGGCTGGAAGTACGTGGTGAGGAATGGCCTGCGATTGAAGGCATAGCGGCTTATAAAGATGCAGTACGGCCGGCAAAAGATACCGATATTCTGATTATTGATGCACCAGCGCGCGTACATGGTAAAGAACTGACCGAACTGGTACGAAAGGCTGATACGATTATATTTCCGGTTTTGCCTTCACCCATTGATATGAGGGCTGCCACCAATTACATGCAGGAGCTGAAGGCGGTCGGTAAAGTAGTCCGCAATGAAGTCAAGATTGGTGTTGTTGCTAATCGTGTCCGTGAGAACACCATCATATTTTCCGAGCTATTTGATTTTATCAATAAATTAAAAGTGCCTTATGTAGCAACATTGCGTGATACACAAAATTACATTCGTGCTGAAGAACGTGGCGTCGGTATTTTTGAAATGGCGCCATCCCAGGTTTATCAGGATCTTGAGAGCTGGGAGACGTTGATCAAATGGCTGCGAAGCAAGCGTAGTATGCCGGACAAATAACTTTGTATGAAGCATCTTTTTCGCTATAGCTGCGTTAAAAATTGTTTCAAAATGCTCATTTACTAAATGTAAATTCCGCTTTTCCAACAATTTTTCCTTGCTCTATCAAAAAATTTACATCATACAAAGCTATTTGTGGAATGTCGTAAGCTGTAGGTGCTGGTAAAATCCCTTCCTTTAAATCTTCATCGTTGTCTCTATGTTTATTGCTCCAACTCTCACTGAATTTAAAACCCTGTTCGCGGAAAAACTTCGATCTATGTTATCGCCAGAAGAGCTTGGTGCATTTATTCTGGTGTTGTCAAACAGCCTGCAGGACAAACAGTTACAGGCCAGTTTGAAAAACGATTTAATGGATATGTTTGTTGAGATGAATAACGAACTTAAAGATAATGTTCTGCATGCCACCGAGGACGATCTGGATGTTTTTGAAAAAATAAGAAAAAAAGGTGTGGGTTCATTTAATGCATGGCAGAGGATTGAGCAGGGCGAGTGGGAGCTGTTATATAATCCCATGCGAGCCATGCGCCCGGAACGCGCCTCAGCAGAAAAAGTCGAAAATATATTTCGTAAATTTAATAGTACAAAATTTCATTTTAATAAACCATATTTACGGCCCGAGATTTTATGGGAAGGTGAATGGAACGGCATTTCATTAAGAGTGTTGTATAACAAATTTCCGTTTGCGCCCTATCATTTAATTATCGTGCCGCACCCTGAATTAGAGCTGCCGCAATATTTGAGCAAAGAATATCACCAGTTAATCTGGCGCTTAATTGA
>JAOUNI010000019.1 GCA_029881035.1 Gammaproteobacteria bacterium
GACCTCCTGCCCGCTAATGACTTTATCGAAACGCACACCGGTCACACACTCATCGCCGATCACTTCTATTGGCGCATACTCCAGACGCAGGCGTACACCTTCCTCCCAGGCGGCCTGTTTTTCTTTAGGGGTTGCACGCATCGCCTGTTCATTACCGCGATAGGCCATGGTCACTTCTACCGCACCCTGGCGAAGTGCAGAACGTGCGCAATCTATCGCGCTATCACCACCACCAATAACCAGCACGTGTTTGCCCAACAGGGCAACACTGTTATTATCTTTATTCACCTGTTGCAAGTAACTCAGCGCATCCGTGACACCTATTAAATTCTGCCCCGGTAATTTTAAATCACGGGATGTCTGTGCACCGGTTGCCAGAAAAATGGCATCACTGGAACGCTCTATTTTCTGCAACATGATCTGATCAACTTCGACGCCCAACTGAAAATGAACACCCTGTTTTTTTAACAATTGATAACGCCGTTCAAGCATGGCTTTATCCAGCTTGAAAGGTGGCACACCGGTAGCCATCAAACCACCCACCTGTGCATTCCGGTCATAGACCGTGACGACACAACCCGCCTTATTGAGTTCATCCGCACAGGCAAGCCCGGCGGGTCCGGCACCGATGACAGTAATATGCTTTCCATTCTGCTTTATAACGTTCAGAGGCTGCCATTGTTGCTCTAAAGCCTCATTAACCAGATAACGTTCAATAGCACCAATCGTCACCGCACCCCCCGGCTCCTTAGCCTTGGTACACGCACCTTCACACAAGCGCTGTTGCGGACATAAGGTGCCGCAGATTTCTGGCAGATTGCTGGTGCTATGTGCAATCTCAGCTGCCTGCTGTAAATTGCCAACAGCCACCTGCTCCAGCCATTCGGGAATTCGGTTATTCAGTGGACAGGCATTACTGCATCCCGGCAAGCCACAATCCAGACAACGACTCGCCTGTGCCTGAATCATCGACAAAGAAGGATGTTGAACAATTTCAGACCAGTCATTAACTCGTTCATCCGACAAACGACTCGCAACTTCTTCACGACCCGAGTCCATCAAGGGATTACGTTTTAATAAATGACTGGCATTCTGTTTCAGTGATCTATTGAAAAAATTGCGCACATCGGTAATTTCCAGCGCATCCGTCGGACAGGAAACCACGCAACGGGCGCAGCCCATGCAATCTTCCAGCGCGGTAACACGTCCCGCTTGCTGACCCTGTCTCCATACGGGAATACCCATATCACACACCTGTTCGCAACGCTGGCAATCATTGCACTTGTCTTTATCCATATTGATGCCATAAAAACCCGCATGATTGAGCAGGCCAAAGGTGGCACCATAAGGACACAGGTAACGACAATAAAAACGATTGCCGACGATGGGTGCAACAAAAAAACTACCGAAATAAGTCATAGAGACAATGAGATAAAAACCGCCGACAAAACCGACTGTCCACGAGTTGGGCGGGTACTGGGTAACCACCATGACACCGACGTAATAAATAAAGAAAAACCATTTTGTGTGACGCAATTTCCAGGTCCAGTTGGAACGTAATGTACGGTCACGAAAAGCGAAACCCACGGTTTCACGAATTCCCACACAGGGGCAGTTAAAGCCGCAGATAATGCGACGACCAAATAGGAACACCGCAGCCAGAATTAAAAAGAAAGTGATCGTGCCCGGCACATGTAGCGAGGGGAACACCGGCTGCGACCAGAGAAAACCCACATAGGGTTCGTAAAAAGGATACAGCCATGGAACCAGCCACCAGAATACCGTGACCATGGAAACTAAAATAATTAAACGCTTTCGCGTGTAAGCATTTTTTTCGGCCATAATTCGCCAGAGCCCGAAACCAAGAATAATGCCGTATTCGGTATAACGATTTAGCCAGATGGGATTATCAAACCAGAATAACCAGGTTTCATTGAGCCAGCCAACAAAAGCCAGCGTAAATGCTGCCATGCTTAAAAGCTGAATACCTATACCATAACGACTCGGCATTAAATCCTGCAAGCCCGAAGATTGTTCGCGCGGTACATGACATATTGGTGGCTCAGCCTTAACAGTAAACATTTTATTCAGTGGGATAGTTCTTTTTAATCCAGTCAGTCATACCCATTTTCGCCACATGCACGTCTGCAAAACCATGTTGTGCCAGCAACTGTGCAGCCTTAGCTGATTTGCGATCAGTTCTACAAATGGTAACCACCGGTTTTTCAAGATAATCACCTATCTCTTCTAATCGATATTCGAGTTCTTCCAGTGGAATGAGCTTTGAACCTGCAATATGCCCCTGCTCACCAACATAATCCTCGGCTGTACGCACGTCCAGCAACAGCACTTCTTCATCACTATCCAGACGTTGTTTAAGTTCATCCACAGCCAGCATCGAACCTTTGCGCAGACTACCGATTATTCTGGGCAAAAATGACACCATTGCCAGTAATGCCAGGGCCAGCATAGTTTTTTGCACCAGACCTTCACCACCCGTGGCAGCCTCTCTACCAATGTATCCGAGATAGGTATAAGCAATGGCGCCGGGCAACATACAAACGTAGGTAGCCAGACTATATTGTGTAAAGCTGATACGAGTCAGACCTAATGCATAGTTCAGTAGATTGAAGGGGAACAAAGGCACCAGACGAACAAAGGCCACAAATCGCCAGCCTTCGTTCTCAACGCCATTAATAAGTTGTTTTAGTCGACCACCAGTTTTATTGGCAACCCAGTCTGAGGCCAGAAAACGCGCGACCAGAAATGACAACATGGCACCAATGGTGGCCGCAGTCAGATTATAAAAAGTGCCTAGCATCGGGCCGAATAAAGCACCACCGAGCAAAGTTAATACCGAGCCGGGAAAGAAGAAGATGGTGCCAACGATGTAAACCAGCATGAACAACAGCGGTGCAGCCGCACCGGCATTTTCAATCCAGACCTGCAGTGCGGCGGCATCCAGCTGATCACGATAAACAATGACGGCGCCAATGCCTGCGGCAACCAGCAACAGCAGCAATAATTTTACTAATTTTTTATTCATTATTATTTTTCTCGTTTGAATCACTCCACAGTCGACGGTTAATTGCATAATCGGTCACTTTGCCAACGAAGGGCATGGCCAGCATGCCAGTTATCCATGAACACTGTTTTGCTTCGGTAAAATGATGTATGCCGATCGTCATACCAGTATGACCTGCACGCGGTTGATCACGGTAGGTACCAAAAAGACGGTCCCACCACGACAGATTAAAACCAAAGTTGCTGTTAGTTTCATCGTCTTCGATTGAATGATGCACCCGGTGCATGTCAGGTGTAACTACAAACCAGCGTAAAAAATTATCCAGTGTCTTTGGCAAACCAATATTACCGTGATTGAACATCGCCATGACATTGAGTAGCACTTCAAAAATAATGACTGCTACTACGGGCGGACCTAGCAATAAAATGGCAGCAAATTTAATCAACATGGAAAGAATAATTTCTAACGTGTGAAAACGCGCACCAGTAGTGACATCGTAATCAAGATCAGCATGGTGAACCCGATGCAAACGCCATAATACAGGTACGGCATGAACCATGACATGCTGTAGATAGATAACAAAATCCATAATCACCACCGAAGCCAGCATGGCAAAACCCATCGGCACCTCAATCCGATTAAATAATCCCCATTGATTCTCAAGCGCTGTAGCGGCTACACCTACAGCTGCTGCAGGAAATAAAATCCGCACAATAAAATTATTAAGAAACACCAGAGCCAGGTTATTTATCCAGCGCACAGCTTTAGAGACCGTCAGCGCACGTCTGGGCGCAATAATTTCCCAGATCGCCATGACAGCCAACATGCCAATAAAAAAACTCAGACGAATCGTTTTTTCATTTTCAAGCACAAAATTGTAAAAAGACATGATTACCTCTGCTAGCTGCTTGCATGAAATCGTTATCTGGCTATAATTAAACCTATAGAATATTCAATTGATTTCTTGAATAAGAATATTACTGGATAACGGATTAATGTCAAGCCAAGGTGTAAAACAATTATTATTTGAGCAGTTTGCCCGTATTGGCAAGGCCATGAGTAATGCTAACCGACTGGAAATACTAGAATTTCTTGCGCAGGGTGAGCGCAATGTAGAGGAGTTATCCAAACTCAGCAACCTCAGTGTAGCCAATACCTCCCAACACCTGCAACAACTTCGCCAGGCAGGTTTGGTAGTCAGTCGCAAGCAGGGCTTGAATGTCTATTACAGTTTGAGTGGTGACGATGTTATTGCCCTGCTTAATGTGCAGCGCAAAGTTGCCGAGCTACACATTGCAGAAGTGAATAAACTGGTTGATAACTTTCTAACTGTAAAAGACTCACTGGAAGCCTTATCCCGAAAAGAACTATTGTCCCGCGTCAAACAGGGGTTGATCACTATTATCGACGTGCGTCCGGCCGCTGAATATGCCGCTGGTCATGTACGCGGTGCCATCAACGTACCACTCGACAAACTCGAAGAGCAGTTAATTAATTTTGATTCTAACAAAGAAATTGTAGCTTATTGCCGCGGCCCACACTGTGTACTGGCTTATGATGCCGTAGAAAAATTACGCAAACAAGGTTTCAAGGCGAACCGACTGGAAGATGGATTCCCCGAGTGGAAGGTGGCGGGACTGCCCATAGAAAAGCTGAATTAACCCCCCTGCCAAATCAAAGTAGCGAACTTTATTCACCAACAGTAGTCAGTGAATCATTAGGAGATAATAATGAAACTGATTTTTGTTTATAACGCCGATTCTGGCCTGTTCAATACCGTTACCGATATTGCACACAAAATACTCTCACCCAAAACCTACAGCTGCAACTTATGCGCGCTTACGCACGGACATTTCAAAATCAAAGCAGACTGGGTAGATTTTCTTAAAGACATTGAAGCTGAACTGGAATTTCTTCACCGCGATGAGTTTGTTCAACAGTACCATTACAGCAATGCTGAACTGCCAGCCATCTTTATCGAAGAAAATAATGTTTTATTACCGTGGATAGACCAGGCCACCATTAACCAAATTCAAAATCTAGATGGTTTAAAATCAGTCATTCTAAAAAGAAAGCAACAGAGCTGATAGATAATTTTGTACTAAATAGAAGACAGCCTGATCTAATGATTTTCAGATACCATGTTGATAGTGTACTTTGGAATTTCGATGACCAGGTCTGCATCACCCACTTTCGCCTGACAACTTAAACGAGAATCCGGATCCAGTCCCCAGGCTTTATCCAGCATATCATCTTCTGTTTCAGTATTTTCATTGAGAGAATCCATACCTTCTCGAACGTAGACATGGCAGGTCGTGCAGGCGCAGGATTTCTCACAGGCGTGCTCGATTTCAATACCATTGGCAAGTGCAGCATCACAAATAGTCTGGCCTTTTTCAGCTTCGATCACCATGCCATCAGGACAAAGTTCTTCGTGTGGTAAAACAATTATTTGTGGCATTGGGTCTATCTACTCCTGATCTTTACCAGCATATTCATTGATAGAATGACCTTGCATGGCGTTACGTATATTAGAATTCATCCGCCGTGCGACATAATCAGCACAGGCGCTTTCAAGTGTCTTAATGGCTGCTTTGATGCTCTCAGCATCATCACCGGCTTTGGCTTCGAGCAATTGTACTCTAGCCTGAGCGATGTTATTTCTTTCTTCATCCGACAGCAATTCATCACCATCTTTTTTCAAAGCCGCATCCAGTGCCTCAACCACCCGTTCGGCTTCCACCTGCTGCTCTCGCAACATGCGCGAATGCATATCATCCGAGGCATGATCCATCGAATCACGCAACATGGTTTCAATTTCTGAATCAGTCAAACCGTATGAAGGTTTAACATCAACACTGGCTTCAATACCGCTATTTTCTTCACGCGCGCTCACAGTCAACAGACCATCGGCATCGACCTGATAAGTCACACGGATCCTTACCGCACCGGCAACATGCGATGGAAAACCACGCAGATCAAAACGCGCCAGTGACCGGCAATCATCAACCAGCTCTCGCTCGCCCTGCACCACATGCACCGCCATGGCAGTCTGCCCGTCTTTATAAGTGGTAAAGTCCTGCGCCTTGGCGACAGGGATGGGCGTATTACGATAGATAATTTTTTCTGCCAAACCGCCCATGGTTTCAATACCCAGCGACAGGGGAATCACATCCAGCAATAACATCTCATCATCGGGCTTGTTACCCGCCAGCACATCAGCCTGTAAAGCCGCGCCCACGGCAACCACTTTATCAGGATCAATACTCACCAGCGGTTCACGCTGAAAAAAGTCGCCCACCATTTCGCGAACCGCCAGCGTGCGTGTAGAACCACCGACCATGACAACTTCAAGCACGTCTTCAGTAGTCACATCGGCATCACGCAGTGAACGGCGACAGGCCATGATGGTTTTTTTGATCAGCGGCTCAATTAAAGTACGCATCTGTGAGCGACTCAAACTTCCCTGCCAGAAAAAATCGCCGGTTTCGACTTTGATATTGACCTCATCCACATGCGCCAATTGCTCTTTGGCAGAACGAGCCTCTCTCTTCAACAAACGTACCAACGATGCACTCGGTACTTTCTTGCTTCCCGATTGCTCAAGTATCCATTCGGCGATGGTGTGGTCGAAATCATCACCGCCGAGCGCACTGTCACCACCAGTGGCTAGCACTTCAAACACGCCCTGCTTCAGGCGCAAAATAGAAATATCGAAAGTACCACCGCCAAGATCGTAAATCGCAATTATGCCTTCCTGCCCCGTATCTAAACCATAGGCAACAGCGGCAGCGGTGGGCTCATTGAGCAAACGCAAGACATTAAGACCTGCCAGTCGTGCCGCATCTTTGGTGGCCTGGCGCTGTGCATCATCAAAATAAGCTGGCACGGTAATTACTGCACCGACAAGGTCATCACCTAAAGTGGCGACAGCCCTGGCTTTAAGTGTTTTTAAAATTTCCGCAGAAACTTCAACAGCACTGACATCACCAGAACGTGTATGAATTTTTGGCACGGCCGATTCAGACGTTGAAAATAGGTAGGGCGAGCTCTCAGCCAGGCTCTTTAAATCACCAGCCGCACGCCCCATCAGACGCTTTACCGATACAATGGTATTAGATGGGTCAATGACGGCATGTTCGACCGCCGCCTCTCCTACTTCTATGCCAGTTTCAGCATAACGCACCACCGAGGGCAATAAATGATGACCCTGCTCATCTGGCAAAGTTTGTGCGTCGCCGCTTCTTACCGTGGCCACCAGTGAATTAGTGGTGCCCAAATCTATACCCACCGCCAGTCGATGCTGATGTGGCGCGGTAGTCTGTCCGGGTTCAGAAATTTGCAGTAAAGCCATATTTAAAATAGTTCATCTTCAATTTTTGCAGACAGTTCATCCACTTCTTGTTTAGCTTTTTGCATGAACTGCATTTTTCTTATCCATTCCTTTGCGTCATCCAGTTTTTCATTCTCATAAGAATCGGAAAAACTTTTCATCATGTTTTTCATTGTATCTTTTATTTGTCTGGAAAATTGCTCCAGCTCGAATAGAGGATCATCCTTTGAAGAGACATTAGACAATGCTTCGCGCATTTCCATCTGCCCCATTAAAAAATCCATATCCATTGTCGTTTCGTTTTCCAGATTAAGGTCAACGTTTTTTAATTTTAACAGGTAAATAGCTCTGGCAACTGGCTGTTGTAAGGTATTAAAAGCCTCATTGATCAACGAGGTCTGCTGCATGGAGATACGCTTCTCCAGATCCGATGCATTGACAAATTTATCAGGATGCACCGCTTTCTGTAAATCCCTGTGGCGTTGTTGAATCTTTTCAAGATCAACTTCATAAGCCACAGGTACATTAAACAGTTCGAAGAAATTGCTGGTAAGAATATCAGTTATCATAGCCCTGTCATTATAGCGTCTGGCAAATTAAGCAACAGCCTCGACTAGACAGTAAAGCTCTCACCACATCCGCACTGATCCTTCTCTTTGGGATTGTTAAATTTAAAACCTTCATTCAGGCCTTCTCTGGCGAAATCGACCTCAGTACCATCAATGTAAACCAGACTTTTTTTATCAACAATAACCTTCACACCATTATTCTCAAAAACCTCATCATCCGGATTGATTTCATCAACAAATTCGATGACATAACCCATACCAGAACAACCCATGGTTTTTACGCCCAGACGTAAACCTATGCCTTTGCCTCTATTTTTGAGAAAGCCTTTAACGCGCTCAGCAGCAGGTTCAGTTAAAGTAATAGCCATACAAACAGTTCCGAATATTAAATTTTTGAGTTTAAATTGATCTTTGCAGATTATTGTAAAAAAACTTACGCATGTTTTTTTCTATAGTCTTCTACTGCTGCATTAATAGCATCTTCTGCCAGTACGGAGCAATGGATTTTAACCGGTGGCAATGCCAGCTCTTCTGCCAAATCAGTATTTTTAATCGCTTTTGCTTCATCCAGGGTTTTACCTTTTACCCACTCAGTCAGCAATGAGCTAGATGCTATTGCACTACCGCAGCCGTAAGTTTTAAATACCGCATCTTCAATCACGCCTTCATCATTTACCTTGATCTGCAAGCGCATCACATCACCACAGGCAGGTGCACCGACCATACCGGTGCCAATGTTTGCATCATTTTGATCAAACTTACCTACGTTTCTTGGATTCTCGTAGTGATCCAGAACTTTTTCACCGTATGCCATATCGTCGTGCCTCTAATACTTTTATCTTTTTATCTAACTATTACGCAACACACTGATCACAGATCTAGTGGGCTGCCCATTTGATGCTATTGAGATCAATACCATCTTTATACATATCCCACAGTGGTGATAAATTTCTCAATTTTTCAACTGCAGAACGCACATGTTTGATTGTAGTTTCAATATCTTTACTGGTCGTATACCGGCCCATACTGAAACGAATCGAACTGTGCGCTAATTCATCATTACGGCCCAGTGCCCGCAGAACATAACTGGGTTCAAGACTGGCTGAAGTGCAGGCACTACCGCTGGAAATAGCCAGGTCTTTCAAGGCCATCAGCAAGCTTTCACCTTCGACATAATTGAAACTGATATTCAAGTTACCCGCAACACGCTGATCAAAATCACCATTTACATAAACCTCTTCCATATCTTTGAGGCCATCCCATAATTGATTTCTCAAATTGATCAAACGTTCATTTTCGGTCGCCATCTCTTCTTTTGCGATGCGGAATGCTTCACCCATGCCAACAATTTGATGCGTTGCCAATGTGCCAGAGCGCATACCACGCTCATGACCACCACCGTGCATTTGCGCTTCCAGTCTCACACGTGGCTTTCTTTGCACATATAAAGCACCCATACCTTTCGGACCGTAAATTTTGTGTGCTGAAAAACTCATCAAATCGACCGGCAACTCACTCAGGTTCATAGGCACTTTGCCGGCACTTTGCGCCGCATCGACATGGAAAATAATTTTACGTTGACGACAGGCTTTACCGATGGCTTCGATGTCCTGGATTACGCCAATCTCATTATTAACATGCATAATTGAAACCAGCGTAGTGTCATCGCGCATCGCAGCTTTTAACTTATCCAGGTCTATCAGGCCATTTTGTTCTGGATCGAGATAAGTCACTTCATAGCCTTCTCTTTCCAGTTGACGACAGCTATCTAGGACCGCTTTATGTTCAGTTTTGCAGGTAATAATATGCTTACCGCTTTTAACATTGAAATGCGCAGCACCTTTAATGGCCAAATTATCCGACTCAGTTGCTCCCGATGTAAAAACAATCTCACGTGGATCAGCCCCAACCAGATCTGCAACATGTTGACGCGCCTGTTCAACTGCCGCTTCAGCTGTCCAGCCATAAGAATGGCTACGTGATGCAGGGTTACCAAAGATAGCATCGGACCCCATATATTTAAGCATTTCAGCTACAACACGTTCATCAATCGGTGTTGTAGCACTGTAATCTAAATAAATCGGTCTATTTGTTTTATCGTTCACAATTCAACTCTTCTGTTACGTTAATTCTGCTGATTTAATTCATTTACAAATTCGCTGCCATCATAACCGCTGAATTTGATAGTCCTATAATCTGTTTCATCGCTTCAATGAAGCGCTCAATCTCAGCCATAGTATTTGCTCTACCCAGACTCACACGTATCGCACTGGTCGCTAGTTGATTAGGCACTGCCATGGCTTTCAAGACATGACTGGGTTCAGTCTTACCACTGGTACAGGCCGAGCCACTAGACACAGCAAATCCGCGTCGATCCAGCTCCATTAAAAGCGTCTCACCATCAAAACCCTGTACGCCAAATTGTAATGTGTTAGGTAAGCGCCTGACCTGTTGTGAAAAAACTTTCACCACTCCCAACTGCATCAATTCTTTTTCTAGCGCATCACGCAGAACTCTCACATGATCAGCACGTTCAATCAGCTCCTGTGCAGCCAGTTCAGCCGCCATGCCGAAACCAACGATGGCAGGAACATTCTCTGTACCTGCTCGCAACCCTTTTTCCTGTGAACCACCCTGTAATAAAGAATGCATAGGAAGGCATTTATCAACAATCAAAGCCCCGGCACCCATCGGCCCGTATAACTTATGCGACGACAAAGTCATTGCATGTACTGCTGTTTTCTCAAAACTAAATTCAAGTTTCCCGGCTATTTGTGACGCATCGGTATGAAACCATATATCATGCGCCCGAACCTCTTCTGCCAACTTATTTATATCCTGTACGGCACCAGTTTCATTATTCGCCGCCATAACTGAAACCAGAACTGTCTCTTTATTGATTGCCTGCTTCAACGATTCCTGAGTTACCAGGCCTTGTCCATCGACTGCAATCTGATCGACATTGCAACCCACTTCGGCTGCTGGTTGCAACAATGACATGTGTTCAATCGCGCTTACTGCAATACGCTGTACCGCCGTATCCATGCTCAATCCTTTGACCATTAAATTATTTGCTTCCGTACCACCACTGGTAAAAATAACCTGTGATGACTGCGCACCCATCAACGCTGCAACCTGTTCACGCGCCTGTTCAATCGCCTGTCGCTGCAATCGCCCAAAACGATGCAAGCTTGATGGATTACCGCAGACTGAACCCATATATGGCTGCATTGCCTCGAAGATTTTTTCGTGCAATGGCGTGGTTGCATTGTGATCAAAATACACCGCCATGTTTACTGGCCTTTTATACTTTATGCAGCTGCATCAGAGCAGATTGAATCCTGTCTGATCGAAACTTCTTTAACACGCTTATTACGCATCAGCTCAGCCAGCGTAATACCATCCAGAAAATCTTTAATCTCATTACTTAAATCCTGCCAGAGATCATGTGTTAAACAACGATGTTCGTGCTTACAATCTTCATTTGAACCACAGGCAGACATTTTTACGCTTTCATCTACAGCCACGATGATAGCTGATACACTTAGCTCTTCGGCACTCGTTTTCAAAGAATAACCACCACCCGGCCCACGGGTACTGACAACAATGTCATTACGTCGTAGTTTCGAGAATAGTTGCTCTAGATAAGATAACGAGATATCTTGCCGCTCTGAAATTGCGGCTAGTGAAACAGGACCTTCATCCTGATGAAAAGCTAGATCTAATATCGCAGTAACCGCATAGCGGCCTTTTGTTGTCAGACGCATTACCTATTACTCATTTCTAAAAATCGTAGGTAATTTTACTTAATCCCTAGTATTTTAGTCAAGTATTATTTCCGACTAATATAGTCAACTATTACCAATGACCTAAAAACCAGGCTATTCACCTTCTATTTTTTGTGCTTCAGCATCCTCAGCAGAAGATGAAATATTGCAGGGCCCCAAATCTGGAAGATTTGTAACATCGATTTCCGTACCTAGCTGCTTAAGAGCTGCACACATATTTTCCATTTTATGATCCATGGCATGAATATGATCCAGCATACGATTTATCGCCGTAGCTACAGGATCAGGCGCTTCTTTAGTTGCGCCATATGCATCAAAACCCATTTTTTCAGCAATAGCTTCCCGTTTTTGCCGACTTTCAGCATCCTGATGCTGTTCTCTACGAACCAGACGTCCAGGAACCCCGACGACAGTGCCATTTTCAGGTACATCATGAGTAATCACCGCATTCGAACCAATACGCGCCCCCGAATTAATGATAATTGGACCCAAGACCTTGGCACCAGCACCGACCACCACATTATCCTTTAGCGTTGGATGACGCTTGCCCTTATTCCAGCTGGTGCCGCCCAGAGTGACACCATGATAGAGTGTGCAATCGTCACCAATTTCAGCAGTTTCACCAATCACCACGCCCATACCGTGATCGATAAAAAAACGTCGGCCAATGGTTGCACCAGGATGAATTTCAATCCCGGTAAACCAACGCGCTATATGTGCAAAAAAACGCGCCAGCCACTTCAGACCCATTCTCCACAATATGTGGTTGAGTCGATGCATCATCAGAGCGTGCAAGCCTGGATAGGCCGTCAACACCTCAAGCGTATGACGTGCCGCAGGGTCACGATCAAAAACACAGCGAATATCTTCTCGTAAACTGATGATGCTTACTCCTTCCTGATTAATGCCACACAAAAATACAGGTCAAATGCAAATTTTTGGCTGCATATTATGACACGTGCAATGCAATTTCATAGCCTGAAAATTTACGGATATTCAATACGCCACAATCCAGAATCAAATATTGTCCTTTAATACCCAGCAAAACACCTTCAATTTTCTCCTGTTTATCTAAATTGAGTGATTTAAGCTTAAGTGGATAATTTTCTATGGGATATTGAATTTCAACCTGTTTCTCATTCGGTAAAAACTGGATAGCCTCATCACCAAACTTTTTTTTCAGATCATTTATTACCGGTGCAGATTCAAGCACCAACCGATCTCGAATTTCAGCAAGATCTATCATCTCAGAATCTCCCTTGAGCATCTTGCGCCAATCAGTTCGATCAGAAACATGATTTTTCAATTCAACTTCGAGCAACCCTGATTGCAATCGCGTTTGTACTTTAAATATAGGTAAAGCCTGACCGGCCCCCTGATCAATCCAACGTGTAGGGATTTGTGTGCCCCGGGTAATACCCACTTTGATACCCGACGAGTTAGCCAGATATACATAGTGTGATTGGAAACAATGCATCAGTCCCCACTCAGGCTGACGACAGGTACCCGCTTCATAATGACAGGTTTCCGGTTTCATAATGCACATATCACACTCAGCCAGATCTCTGAAACAGGGATAACAATGCCCCTGAGCAAAACTCTTGCTGGTTTTTCTTCCGCAGGAAATACAGTGAATTTCTCCGCTATATTCCAGCCGAATACTTTTACCAATCAGATCATTCATTACCACCAACTCATCACCGATAGGTAATTTATAGTGAACGGGTGATGATAGTTCTACCCTCATTTTTTTTATATCACCTTTCAAACTGACACCTTCGATTTTTTGTAAAAACAAATTATTTAATAAATCGTGTAATTCTACACATCGCGCGTTTTAGTTCATCAACCGAACGCGTATAAGCAAAGCGCACATGTGTACTCGCTTCAAACTCACCAAAATCGATACCTGGTGTCACTGCCACACCTTCTTCTTCAAGCAGTTTTTTTGTCCAGCTAAATGAATCAGAGCTAACATCACTGCAATCTGCATAAATATAAAATGCACCCTGTGGTCGTGCCGAGACCTTAAAGCCTATTTCGCACAATACCGGCAACATATAATCACGACGCTCCTTAAAAATAGCCACTCGACTCTGCAATATTTCTTCCGTTCCAGTTTCAAAAGCCGCCAGTGCTGCATATTGAGAAATAGTCGGTGGTGCCAAAAAAATATTTTGTGCTACACGATCCACTACATTGATAAAATTCTCCGGCACTACCATCCAGCCTAATCGCCAGCCCGTCATACCAAAATATTTAGAAAAACTATTCACCACAAAAACATCATCA
This sequence comes from Gammaproteobacteria bacterium, assembly GCA_029881035.1. Classification (GTDB taxonomy): domain Bacteria; phylum Pseudomonadota; class Gammaproteobacteria; order SZUA-229; family SZUA-229; genus LH-M37. The sequence goes on from JAOUNI010000019.1 coordinate 14,008, forward strand.
GATAACGACAGAGCGGTATATTCCTCAACATCGTAGACTAGCCCCTGATAAATTTCGTCAACGATCAAATGCCCATTTGCATTAGCGATCGCCTCAATCAATGCAGTCATCGCACTGCGTTCAATAATCGTACCTGTGGGATTAGATGGGCTCGACACCATGGCGGCGCGGGTGTTCGCCGACCAGCACTGTTGTATATGTACAGCATCAAGCTGGTATTGAGTATCCTCGGTCACCGGCACATCAATAGTGTTGATGCCCAAAATTTTAGCGATATTTCGATTACAGGGATAACCGGGATCAGTCAGCAGAATACTTTCACCGGGATCCGTCAACACCGACAAGGCCAATTGTAAGGCACCTGATGCCCCTGGCGTGACCACGATACGACGCGGATTAATCTGCAAGCCGAACTTACGGTGATAATGACCCGCAATCGCCTGCTGCAATTCAGGTAAACCTGTGGCTGCTGTATAATGTGTTTTTAATTGCCGAAGTGTCTGAATGCCCGCATCAATGATCGGGCGTGCGGTGGCAAAATCCGGCTCCCCGACTTCGAGGTGAATAACCGAACGGCCTTCGGCTTCCAGTTGCTTGGCTCTTGCCAGCAAATCCATCACATGGAAAGGCGGTATTGTTTGTGATCGGCTCACTTGTCACCACTTAATTTGAATTATTATTTTTGTATCTGTAATTACTTTTAATATCTGACAAAATACAGCTATTAGACTCATTTAGCGTAAAATCTACATACTACATTAGATTCTGCAAACCGTCTTGAGACAAATTAAACTTGACCTGACAACCATATTTGCTAACTTGGGTTCATATTTCTTCACTGCTAAAACCAACACGTAATATATGCACCACAGAATCAGTACAGCCTTTCTGCTTTTTTGTCTGACACTACCTCATCTAGCCCAGGCTCTGCCCGAGAAAGCACTGGTACCAGGTGGAATCGCTCTGCTTTCACTACCAGATTATCAAAAGGAAACCATCGTCACCTTTGACAACGAGCAAGTTGCCGTCTTTCCCTATAAAGACACCTGGATTGCCATGGCAGGTATTCCACTCGATGCCAAACCCGGCGATCATCAATTTTCTATCAAACACCATACCGGCGTCACCCTCAATACACGCGTTTTGGTCATAGAAAAAAAATACGAAGAACAGCATCTCACTATCAAGGATAAACGCAAAGTAAATCCAACTAAAGAAGACATGAAAAGAATTGCTCAGGAAAGAGTCCGCAAGAACAAAGCCAGAACACTCAGAACAGAGACAACGCCCAAGGTTGATTTCATCTGGCCAGCCGAAGGCCGCATTAGCAGCGTATTCGGATTACGCCGCTTTTTCAACGAACAGGAACGCAAACCTCACAACGGGCTGGATATTGCCGCGGCTATCGGCACACCCGTTAAAGCCACCGCTGACGGCACCGTGATTGATGCCGGTGATTTCTTTTTCAGCGGTAACATGATTTTCCTTGATCATGGCCAAGGTATCATCAGCCTCTACGCTCACATGGATCATATTAACGTTAGACCCGGTGATACCATCAAACAGGGCGATATCATCGGCGCTGTAGGCCAAACCGGCCGCGCCACCGGCCCACATCTCCACTTTGCCGTATTTGCCAACAAGACACTGATTGACCCTGTCTATATGCTGCCAAAAAGGCAGCCAAAACCCCAAATCAGTTCCAGTCCATAAAAACTTTATCCGCTGAAATCCCCTAAAGTACTTGCGCTTAGCTCAGAATTAACGATAATTACGACGCTTTTAGCACAATCTCTGTAATACACCCCGGTTAAAACATGGCAAAAGAAGACGCAATACAAATGGAAGGCACGGTACTTGAGACCCTTCCCAACACAATGTTCCGTGTTGAACTCGAGAATGGCCACAAAGTCATTGCACACATTTCTGGAAAAATGCGCAAGCACTATATCCGAATCATGACTGGTGACGCCGTTACTGTAGAGCTCACCCCCTACGATCTTGAAAAAGGCCGCATCATTTATCGCGCCAAATAATCTTTTCGGGAAAATCTGCAATATAAAAAAAGAGCCTGTCACAATGACAGGCTCTTTTCGTTAGTACCTAAAAATACAGATTATTTGCAATTTTTTCTAATTTGCTTTTCCAGATCAGAAATTGCTTTTTCACGTGATGCATCCGATAAGGTATTACGATTACCCCCTTTATCAAGATTGTATAATCTACCAGCTCTTTTATAACGCATTAAGCGATCTTTTGATTCAACACACTGGCGATTCATTTCTGCCTTCTTCTCTTTTTCCTCAGTTTTTTTCTTCTCTCTTGCCAGCCGCTCATCTGTCATAGACTCTGTAATACGTTGGCGGCGTTCCTCCCGTGTTTCATCACCTTCAGTCGAGCTGGATGGTGCTTCTACGCTTATATCCAGTTGTTCACTGCTTGCCGTAGGTTTATCTCCATATTGCACATTACCGTTTTTATCCGTCCATTTATATATGCCCGCGTTTGCGTATACACTAAAGAATAAAAGTAAAGTGATAAATAATATTCTCATTGTAATGCTGCCTCCATACCCAATGTTCGAATAATACACGCTTAAATAATAAGAGCCTATCGGTGAGGATAGGCTCTTATTATGATTTTGCACTTTTAATTTAATGTTCACAAATTCATTTTTATTAAAATCAGGCCTCTTCTACCTTCAGCTCAGAGGCTGATTCTGTCTTAATATCCAGCTTCTCATCAACCACCGTCACCTTAACATGACCACCATGTGACAGATCACCAAACAATAATGCATTCGCCAACGGTTTCTTGAGGTATTCCTGAATAACCCGAGCCATAGGTCGAGCACCCATTTTTGGGTCATAACCTTTATCACCAAGCCATTGTCTGGCAGCCTCATCAACATGAATACCCACTTTTTTAGCATCCAGTTGTGTTTCAAGTTCAACCAGAAATTTATCCACCACATGTGCCAAAGTTAATTTATCCAGCGCACTAAATTGCACAATGGCATCAAGACGATTCCTGAACTCTGGAGTAAAGATACGCTTCAGTTCTTCCGCTCCATCAAGTTCATTATCCTGCTTGGTGAAACCCATGGAGTTTCTTTCCATCATTTGAGCCCCAGCATTGGAGGTCATGATGAGTATCACGTTTCTGAAATCAGTTTTACGACCATTACTGTCCGTCAACGTACCATGATCCATTACCTGTAATAAGATATTGAATACTTCAGGATGCGCTTTTTCGATTTCATCGAGCAACAACACTGAATGTGGTTGTTTGGTAATGGCTTCGGTTAATAATCCACCATCGTCAAAACCAACATAACCTGGGGGCGCACCCAGCAATCTTGAAACAGTATGACGTTCCATATATTCGGACATATCAAAACGCACCAGCTCAACACCCATTATGCTAGCAAGCTGTTTACAGACTTCAGTTTTACCTACACCAGTTGGCCCGGTAAACAAAAATGAACCAATCGGTTTTTCTGGATTCCCCAAACCGGAGCGAGACATGCGAATAGCCGTGGTTAACGATTCAATAGCATCACCCTGGCCAAAGACAACGAGGTTCAAATCACGATCCATATTTTTAAGAACTTCAGTATCAGAAGTTGAGACCGTTTTTGAAGGTATACGTGCAATCTTGGCAACGATGTTTTCAATATCGTTGACATTAATCGAAGCCTTATTCGACTTACCATACAACTGGCGATGTGCGCCAGCCTCATCAATAACATCAATGGCCTTATCAGGCAGGAATCGATCAGTAATATAACGTTCTGATAATTCAGCCGCTGCTCGCAATGCGTTATTACTGTACTTAACATCATGATGTTCTTCAAAGCGTGTTTTCAAACCCTTCAGAATACTCACTGTTTCTTCAACAGAGGGTTCGGCCAGATCAATTTTCTGAAATCGGCGTGCCAGAGCATGGTCCTTTTCAAAGATACTACGAAATTCAGCATAAGTGGTTGAACCGATGCATTTAAGATCACCAGAAGCCAGTACTGGTTTAATCAAATTCGAAGCATCCATAACACCTCCGGAGGCAGAACCTGCACCGATAATGGTATGAATTTCATCAATAAATAAAATCGAGCCTTCGCGCTTTTTCAGGTGTTTTAAAACAGCTTTCAGGCGCTTTTCAAAATCACCGCGATATTTTGTGCCCGCTACCAGTGCGCCTAGATCAAGTGAATAAATTGTACAGCCCTTTAATATCTCTGGCACTTCTTTATCCACAATTTTTTTGGCCAGACCCTCAGCTAATGCAGTTTTGCCTACACCCGCCTCACCCACTAATAATGGATTATTTTTTCTGCGACGACATAGCGTTTGAATAGTCCGTTCGATCTCCTCGTCTCGACCAATCAGTGGGTCTATGTGGCCCTGCATAGCTCGTTGATTAAGGTTGGTGGTGAAGTTTTCTAACGGTTGCTGCTCAGCATCAGCAGTTTGCTCATCCTGTGTAACCCCGTCCAGACTTTCATTTTCATTCTGGACTTTGGCGATACCATGAGAAATATAATTAACAATATCAAGGCGATTGATATTTTGCTGCCCCATTAAATAAACAGCTTGTGATTCCTGCTCACCAAACATGGCAACCAGCACATTCGCACCAACTACTTCTTTTTTACCTGAAGATTGAACATGAAATACAGCACGTTGTAAGACACGCTGAAAACCAAGGGTGGGCTGTACTTCTCCACCAAGCACATCACCAAAAACAGGGGTGTTTTTTTCCAGATATTCGCGTAATTCACTGGCCAGCAATTTAAGATCAGCTCCACATGCTTGTAGAACCGAGTTAGCACTGCTGTTATCTAATAATGCCAACAGCAGGTGCTCAACAGTTATGTATTCGTGACGCTTATCACGCGCTTCATTGAATGCCTGATTTAATGAAGTTTCAAGCTCCTTACTCAACATAACGTTACCTCTTTTACAGTGTACAAAACAAATTTAGTTATGAGTTCTTAAGCTTCCTCCATGGTGCACATTAATGGGTGCTGATTCATTCTTGAAAACTCATTTACCTGATCAACTTTGGTCTCGGCAATCTCATAACTAAAAACGCCACAAACCCCTTTTCCTTTGGTATGTACTGACATCATAACCCTGGTAGCTTTATCTGAATCCATACCAAAAAACAGATTTAGCACCTCAACCACAAACTCCATCGGCGTATAGTCATCATTGATCAGCACGACCTTATACCGCTTAGGCTCTTCCAGCTTTGGCCGTGCCTCTTCGACAGCCAAACCATCATCGATATCAAAATCGTTCTGTTGATTACTCATGGTCTTTTCTAACGCTCACTCTCAGTGTAGAACATGTTGTGGTTTTTGTAAGAAACTACCTAATCAAAGTTGACCATTCGCCGACCAATGGTCAAAAAGGCCATACGAAACCTTTATATAGGAAGAATTGAATTATTCAAGTGCGCCATTTGTATCTGCACTAAATTCTCTTATCATGACAGGCAATTTTACATCAAGACACATCTTTGCAGAAGACATGCCCGTTAGGTCACTTATTTTATCGTGGCAAAGTCCATCACTGTAGTCTTAAGCTCTTGATTTAACGTCTTTTCTACAGTAGCCATAAGACGTTGATTTAGTGCCCCTTTACTCGATGCAGAGACCTTAAGCGGCCAGGTTTTATTACCCCGAACACTACCATCGTTAGAGGTTAATCGTAGCGTTAGTGTACCGCGCAGCCAATACCAGTCCTGCTTCAGGATAGGTGATTGAATTTCCAGACCTGCGGAAAGTATGTAGCCATTAGAAGCCATGGATGACTCAGGAAAGCCTGATTTGGACATTGCTCCTTTAAGCAATTTATCCAGGCCACCGACTGGATCATGTAATACCTCCGGCTTCATGTTCAGTGCAGACAAGCTCACTTCCAGCCGAGTGCGCAGTTCAGCACTGTTCCATTTCGATTGAGTCCCCTGACCACTGAGATCAATCACCTTGAGCGTCTTTTGCAGCGTTTCACGTTTGTCCTGAGAAGCTAACACTCGTTGATAAACAGCTACTTTCTGCAAAGGATCATGCTTTAACTCGACATTGGCCAATTCAAAATCGACTTCTTTGTCGATACGACTCATTTCTTCGCGGATATTATTTCCCGCCTGATGGCGATCCAGCACCGCCAATGCATAGTATGTCAAATCAGGTGACTTCCACTGCTCAGCAATACGTGCACCTTCGATAATTTTATTTGTTTGTATGTTAATGTTTTGCATTACACGTTGTGACTTATCAACTGATTCTGAGCCATTTTTGATCATTACCTGAATATCCTGGCGCGTTGTTGATGATTCACGAATCCGCAATTCAAAAACTTTTGTCAAATTAGCCAGCGCTCGATCCTTTGCCTGCTCTATATTCGATGCAGAACCACTTGCCACCACATACAGGGAGTTTGGGTAGCTTGACGGCTCACCGTTAACCCAGTCAGGCTGATTTGCATTCACCGTGGGCGTTGATTGCATACAACCTGTCAAAAGCAAACATGATATAAAAAGTTGTCTGTTCAAATATTGATTACCAAAACTAAATCGCATCACTAATTCCTATTTTTTATCAGCTACTACTTTCAAAGTCATATTAGGTACAACCCAGTGCTCGGTTAAGAAAACACTTTTTCCCGATTTAACTTGCACATTTTTTTCTATAATATCGACCAATGCACCTGCCGCATTATAGATTTCAATTTTGACCTTATTTAGGCCCTCAGGAAGACGAACTCTCGCCAGTTGAATGTTTTGTGGCAGGGTTGTCCAGCTTCGAGTGTCTGCTTGCTCAGTGGCGACATTAATCGCCGTAGCCAGAAAGCCCATCATGGCACCACGTTTTTCTTCTACACGCTCCTGAGTCTTATGTTTGAGTACAGCACGTGCAATAGCTCGTGTCATAATCAAAGGCATATCATCCGCAAGTGCTCCTCTTGCCAGAGCATCGATATCCTCAACCAGTTGCAGATCCGTCGAAGTAATACTATCAGTCGTCAAACGTGCGGAATATCGTTCTTTCGGCGGTGTATATTTTGGTATAGAAATTTTAACTGTATCAACGACTTCACCACTGGTATTTGCCACAATTGACTGTTTGTGTCGGATGGGCGCCAAGCCACTATTTACTACCACAATAAGCTCACCAAAACCTTTGGCCATCGGTTTAGCTTTAAAGTGCTTAATGTTAAATTCTTTTTTGAGAATACTCAGCTCATCCTCAAGACCTTCTTCGGATAAAATGCGTAATAAATCTTTTTTAAGTACAACCGGAATTTTCAAGCCATGTTTTTTCTTTGAGGATTTATAAGCATCTTTAGCTAATCGATAAGAGACCAACGCCTGATCTCTCTCGCCCAAAGCTTCATAAATTATTCCAGACAGATAACGCACAAATGGATCATCTTCTGGCTCTTCACCCCATTCCTGCATTTTCACATTTGCCTGCATCATCTCAACACGCGCCCCATCGAGATCATCCAGCTGAATATAATTCATCGCCATATAAGCATGTAGCAATACCTGCTCATAACGATCCCCCATATAACTTCGCGTGGTGTCGTTAACGATGAGCGCGCTCGCCTGTTCGGAAACGCTAACACCATAAAGTTCTTCGATTTGTCGTTTCGCAACCTCAAAAATACGATTACTGCCCTGATAATCGCCTTTCATACGGCGCAACATGCCTTTATTCATGCTCGCCAGCACATCTTTTTGCTGCGAATCTTCTTTCTCAACTATAGCTAAAGCATTACCAACGTGTCCTGCTGCCAACGCACTTTGCATTGACTCGCCCTTCATACCCAAATTCATACAGCCGGTTAACAACAGCATAGCTGTCAATATAGAGAGGCTCGACAATATGATCGTCCAGTTACACCAGCTACGTACACGCACTATAATTCAACTCCCTGATAAAATTTAAAAAAATCGAATAAATAATTTACAAGCGGATACTACTACGCTCGACCGATTTTTTGATTTTCTGTTGTCCCGCCCAGACCATACGGTTACTGGACAAATCGATGAGCGTCAAATCAACTTGATAAAAACGCACCTGCTCACCTTCTATCGCATCGATAATAGTGTTGATAGTACCTTTCAGCATAAAGTCGGCACCCGCCTCATTACCCATTTCCTTTCTGGTATCTTCCGAAGCATGCAGATCCTGATCTTTACGTTCTTTACGAATTTCACCACGCTCTTCACTGGAAGCAACAAAACTAACTTCACCAGAATTAATCAGGGCGCGTCTGATATCTGAAGTAAATGTTTGTGTATTAATATGTTCATGAGATAGGTTACGCACCTTACCGATAATAATTGTAGGGATACGACCTTTTTTTGAATTAAATTTACCCAGCCATGGCTGTGATAAAACATCCTGAATCATTTCTTCAGATACTTTTCTCGAATCTGTATCGTTCCATTTACCGCTCAAATCTTTAACCAAATTTGGATCTTCGCGTGTAACGGCTGGTTTACAGGCAGCAACGCCAGCAACTATACCTAGCACCAACAAAAGACTCATAAAATTACGGAAATAATGGGTAGACATAACTCACTCCTTTTAAAAACGCTCTTGATAATAAAAAAACACAGTGGCTTTTATACCATTTTGTTCTGAAAAAATCATAATAAACACTTTAAAATTAACATTTTATATTATCCACAGTTGCACAGACTTTGCACAACAGGTATCTTCGCTGCATGAAAAATATTGACACCCTACTGCACGCTCGCTGGATTATTCCTGTAGAAGGTAATGACCATTGCCTGGCCAATCACAGCATCGCCATCCATGACGAGCGCATCCTTGATATTCTGCCCAGCGACAAAGCCAGAGAGATTTATCAGGCCCAGACCGAAGTCGATTATGCACAACACGCCCTGATACCCGGCCTGATTAATGCACACACCCATGCCGCTATGAGCCTGTTCCGCGGCCTGGCAGATGATCTTGCCCTGATGGACTGGCTAAACAACCACATCTGGCCCGCTGAAAACCAATGGGTGAATGAAGATTTTGTACAACTGGGTACTGAGCTAGCCTGTGCTGAAATGCTGCGCAGCGGCACCACCTGTTTCAATGACATGTATTTCTTCCCGGATATCGCCGCGCGCGTCGCCAGCAAGGCAGGTATGCGTGCCAGTATTGGCCTGATTGCGCTTGATTTCCCAACTATATGGGCACGCGATGCCGATGAATACATCGACAAGGGCCTGATCGTGCACGATGTCTACCGTGGCAATGAACTGATCAGCACCACGTTTGCGCCCCATGCTCCCTATACCATTTCTGATGAACCGCTGCAGAAAATACGCATGCTGGCTGATGAGCTGGATTTGCCCGTGCACATGCACATCCACGAAACCGCGCATGAAGTCGATGAAGCGGTGATGAAAATGGGGCAACGCCCACTGCAAAGACTGGCCGATCTGGGGCTGATTTTCCCCAACCTGGTCGCGGTGCACATGACCCAGCTACTCGCTGAGGAAATTGACCAGCTGGCCGCCGCGGGTAGCCATATCGTACACTGCCCCAAATCGAATCTGAAACTGGCCAGCGGTTTTTGCCCGGTACAACGGCTGCTCAATGCCGGCATTAATGTTGCACTCGGCACCGACAGCGCCGCCAGCAACAACGATCTCGATATGTTCAGTGAAATGAAAACAGCAGCGCTACTAGCCAAAGGCGTGTCGGGCGATGCCACCGCCGTTCCAGCCCATCAGGCACTCACTATGGCAACTTTAAATGGCGCCAAAGCACTGGGTATTGATGACAAAACCGGCTCACTCAGTATTGGCAAATACGCCGATCTGATCGCGGTTGATTTCTCCTCAATTGAATCCACACCTGTGTACGACCCGATCTCTCATTTAGTCTATTGTTGCGGCCGTGAACAGGTTTCTGATGTCTGGATCACAGGTCAACATATCATGAAAAATCGCTCCATCATCACACTGGATACTGATCGAATCAAACAGGCCGCGAATGAATTTAGTACAAAATTGAAATAAACACCGCGCTTACAACTTAAGTTAATAATGGCTATGTTATGGTAAACAGTCTCTGATGTACTCAACCAGAAAGTAATGGAATATGAAAAATCATCTCATTTTTAAAACCTGTTTTTTTTTATCCCTGTTTTATTCATCGAGCGCAGGCGCAGGCATTTACATTGCGCTCGCACCCACCCTGTCTAAAATTAAAGCCCCTGCGGCATCAACCCATCCCTTACTCACCGATTTTCGTCTTGGTTACGAAATTCCGCAGCATCAGCTTGAGCTGGCAATAATGACCAGTAGTAAAGATGATCAGCTCAATCAGCTGACCGTTGATATCCCCTCAGTGAAATCTGTCTTCTATCGTTATTCACCATACTCGAAATCCAGTATTAAAACCTATTTAATATTAGGCACGAGCCAGATAGAAGTTGAATCATCGTATCCGGGCGTTCCCGATTCAAGTGATCAATTTGATGGTTTTAGTTACGGCATCGGCCTGGAAGAAGCATTTCATTCTATTCCTAATTTCAAAATGAAATTTGACTGGATTTCATTGTATAACGGCGACCAGATTACTATTAACACCACTAGCCTGGGGCTTCGCTATGAATTTTAAAACCTACTGTCAATCGGTCTTATACGCCCTATTTATTTTTATTATGGCTTGCAGTGCTGACGATGAAACCAACCTGGTTGATTTACATACTGTCGCCAATCAGGACATTATTGCCATTAGTTTTCCAGCTGATACTGAAACCATTCTTTCCATTAACAGCGAATATGATTTTAGCCTGCAGGGCCTGAAATCAAATACGTTGGATACCATTCTCATCAGTAGCGATGTTCAATGGTCACTTTCAGATGGCGCCATAAGTACAATTGACCAGAACGGGCATTTTACCGCCAGCGCAAGTGCCGAACTGATAACCGTCACTGCCGATTTTGGTTTTTATAGTGCCTCCATTGAAATAAAAATATCATCAGCAAAATTCGATCGGGTCGTGCAACTTGATAACACCCCCCTTATTGTTGACTTGTGTCGCTCACAAACTTTCAGACCTATTGGCCGTTATGTCGATGAAAACAATAACGAAGAAATACGCCCTGTCGATAACGTCACTCTTAATACCATAGAGTGGATTATTCGTGATCTGGAAAATAATAACCCATCACAACGGGCACACATCGAAACAGTAGACAATCAGGCAACTTTGCACACCCTGGCTGAGGGCAATATTATTGTTCAGGCAAAAGCCTTTTCCCCGCTTAGTAATAGTGACGTGACTTCCATCGATTTTAATCAGGCTATAACGAATAACCTGAATAGTCTTAAACTTTGCTATAGCAGTGCTTCAGATTTAACTAACTGCGTTGTGACCAACGCCAGTGTCGAAAAAGACAAATCCATATCCTTCATCTCTGTGGCTAACTATCAGGCCCTGGACGGGTCTAATTTTAATGAAAACATCAGCGGCAACAGTAAATGGGGAATCGATGATACTTTAAACGCCTCGATCGCTTTATCCGCAGATCGCCAGAAACTTAATATTACCGGGATAACCGAGGCATCTAATACCACCATTTCCGTGGCCTGCGGTGATATTGAACAGGCCATTGATGGCATTGATATATCACAGGGAGTGGTACTTAATACGCCAGTCAGCTGTGGCATGGGTGCTAGCTGTTTAAGCGCTTCCACAACCGTTGATATTGACCTGCTCAGCGTCACGGTCCTGAAGGTTAGCGCCAACAATATCGTTTTAACCAGTAATGAAGCCTTAATTCTGAGCATACGCCCAGATGAAATCAGCCTGGTGACGACAGCTGTTTTTTCAAACAATACTGAAGCAGTTATTACCGACGATGCAGGCCTGATATACAGTATTACTGAGGGTAAAGATGTGGTTATTGAAGACAAAGTCAACTATCTGGGCATCTATACGGTCCTCAGCAGCGGCACGGCTGAAATTAAACTCGATTTCCGCGGTGAGACATTTTACGCCTTGATTGAAATTCCCTGATTCAGCGTTGACATTTTTCTGATAATTAATCAGAGTTCCCCTAAAATAGCCGTCATGAACACAACCCATACTAAAGACAATGTAGACCCCGCAGAAATCCAGAAATTCGAGGAGCTCGCCAGTCGCTGGTGGGATAAAAGCGGTGAATTCAAACCACTGCATGATATGAACCCGATTCGACTGAATTTCATCAATACCAACAGTCCCTTATCAGGAAAAAAGGTACTGGATGTGGGTTGTGGCGGTGGTATTCTCACCGAAAGCATGGCACGTGCTGGTGCAACAGCAACAGGTATCGACATGGGCAAAGCCCCCCTGTCCATTGCACGCTTACACGCCATGGAAGAAGAACTGGACATCGAATACCTACAAACCACTGTTGAGACACACGCAACGGAACGGGCTGAAGGCTATGACGTGGTCACCTGCATGGAAATGCTCGAGCACGTGCCCGACCCCGCGTCCATCATTAAGGCCTGCACACAACTGGTTAAACCCGGTGGTTCATTGTATTTCTCTACTATCAATAGAAACGCCAAAGCTTACCTATTCGCCATAGTCGGTGCTGAGTATGTAATGAAAATGCTGCCCAAGGGCACGCACGACTACAGTAAATTCATCCGCCCTTCCGAGCTGGATATCTGGGCCAGACAGGCCGGGCTGGAACTGGCGGGTATTGAGGGCGTTACTTACAACCCATTAACCAGTATGTTCCGTAGTAGTAACGACGTTGACATCAATTACATGGTGCATTACCAACGCCCCGCCGCATAAACCGTTGATGATCAAGACTGTTCTATTCGACCTTGATGGCACCCTCATCGACACTGCACCCGATATGGCTGCAGCGCTAGATCAACTCTGCCGCGAAGAAGATCAGATACTGCTGCCCTTCGACAAAGTCCGCCCTGTTGTTTCAGACGGCAGTGTTGCGCTGGTCAACCTTGCCTTTGGCCACGACCTCGAAGAACCCCGGCTCGAACACCTGAAAAAACGCTATCTTGAAATCTACGCAGAAAAGATTGCTGTACATTCAAAACTATTTGAAGGTACACAAGAAGTACTCGATCATATCAAACAACAGGGCTTAAACTGGGGTGTGGTCACCAACAAACCAGGCTGGCTAACGCTACCACTGATGGAAGCACTGGGACTCGCACAGCATGCCGCCTGTATCGTTAGTGGTGATAGCACACAAAATCGCAAACCCCACCCCGAGCCCATGTACCACGCCTGCAAACTGGCCGGCAGCAAGGCTGAAGAATGTATGTACGTCGGTGATGCCCACCGCGATATTGAAGCAGGAAATAATGCCGGTATGAAAACACTGATCGCCCTGTATGGCTATATTGGCGAGCACGAGGACACCCGTGAATGGAAGGCGGATCACGCCATCAATAAACCGGAAGAAATTCTGGAATATCTCCAGTAGCAGAATTTACCCTCATCTAACTGCATTTTTCTGACAAAGCTAAGGCACAAATTCTGTATAATTCGAAAAAAATATTTTTGGATCAAATATGAAATTTATAGAAACACGTGGCAACGACGGCCAGCACCCTGAAAGTGTCAGCTTTTCTCAGGCGATACTCTCACCCATTTCGTCATTTGGCGGTATTTATTCTCCAGAATCATTGCCAGATTTAGGAACAGATTTCCTCAACAATCATGTGAACTCTAATTACAAAGATCTGGCTCGCGGTGTGCTTGAGGCTTTTGAAATTGATATTGATCCAGCCACCGTTGATAAGGCGCTCGCCCTGTATGATGAATTCGATGACCCAACCAATCCAGTACCCGTAGTTAAGGTATTTAATGATCTTTATGTAAGTGAGCTATACCATGGTCCAACCCGTGCCTTCAAGGACATGGCACTGCAACCTTTTGGCGTCGTGCTGTCATCTATTGCTCAGCAACGTAATGAAAATTACCTGATTCTGGCCGCTACTTCTGGTGACACCGGCCCGGCCGCACTGGAAACTTTCAAAAATAAAGCCAACGTACGTGTTGCCTGTATGTACCCTGTGGGTGGCACTTCAGACGTACAACGTTTGCAGATGGTGACCGAAGATGCCAGCAACCTGAAAGTCATCGGCGTTAAAGGTGATTTCGACGACACCCAGAACGCACTGAAACGACTGCTAGCGTCTGAAAGTTTCAACAAAAAACTAAAAGAAAAAAATATCAGTTTATCAGCCGCCAACTCAGTTAATTTTGGCCGCATAATTTTCCAGACTATTTACCACATACACTCTTATCTCGAACTGGTTCGTCAAAAAGCAATCAGCATGGGCGAAAAAGTTTACCTGAACGTACCCAGTGGTAACTTCGGTAATGCACTCGGTGGATACTACGCCATGAAGATGGGGTTACCCGTCGAGAAGATTCTTATTGCCTCAAACAACAATAACGTTTTAACGCACCTGATTAAAACCGGTGCTTACGATCTAAGAACCATGTCCGTCGTAGCCACCACATCGCCTGCCATGGATATTTTAAAATCATCCAATATCGAGCGAATCCTGTTTGATCTTTTCGGCAACGTACGCACCAAAGAATTAATGCAACAACTGGACACAGAAAAACATTACCAGTTAAGCGAGGACGAACTTAAAATAATTCAAACCATTTTTTCCGCCGATTACTGTGGTGACGACGAAGGTAAAGCCTACATCAAAAACACCTTCGCCAAAGGCTATTTGATGGATCCACATACCGCAACCTGTTTTAAAACTTACGACACATGCAGAGAAAAGAATTTAAAAACCATTGTTTATTCAACCGCCGAGTGGACCAAGTTTTCACCTGTTATTGCCAATGCATTAACCGGCGAAATCGATGCACACGATATCGATGCTCTGAAATCTATAGCGGCCAAAGCAAACATTCAAATCCCTGTAATGATTAATGAGCTGTTTAATAAAGAAGTAACTCAGAAAAGCATTATCGGAAAAGAGGCTATCGAGGAAGAGATCCTTTCATTTTTATGATTAATTAGTTGCAGGCTCTGTATAGAGGCTGCAACTAATAAAACATTATAAAACGCGCTAGCATTGCTGAGAAATTCGGACATAATGACATTGTCAGCTTGCTCAAAAAATACGAAGGTAAAAAATCTTTTTTTGATATTTTTTTAGTGCTCGGTCTCAACCAGCTTTGATATCGATCAATTTCATCCCTGAAAATCATTTCCTGATATAACTTAGCAAAAAATCGGGTAGATTTATTTTCCCAGGTGCTCCATTCTGATACGAACCACATCGCCCTGTATGGCTGAAAGTGCTTCTATTTCCTTAATCGCTACATTCATGTTCTTTTCCTGAACTTGTTGAGTGAGCAGAACTAGATTAACAAGATTAACCCCTTCTGCCGGTTCTTTCTGCAAAACGGCTTCAAGACTGATGTTATGTTCAGCAAACACTTCGGAAACTTCGGCCAACACACCCGGTTTATCTTCAGCGCTCATTCGTAGATAGTAAGCTGTTTTAGCCTCTTCGATAGAAAGCACAGGTGTGTCATGCATTGCGTCAGTCCTGAAACCTAACAATGGTACTTTCTGATCAGCAGGCACATCGATATAACGAGCGGTATCAATAATATCTGCAACTACAGCAGAAGCGGTGGGCTCTGCGCCAGCGCCAGCGCCGTAATACAATGTAGGGCCGACTGCGTCGCCATAAACTAGTACTGCATTCATTACACCGTCTACATTGGCCAATAGACGCTTAGCAGGAATTAGAGTCGGATGCACACGCAACTCAATACCTTTATCTGTTTTACGGGCGATACCTAAATGTTTAATGCGATAGCCCAATTCACCCGCATAATTTACATCTTCGGCGGTAATCTTACTGATGCCTTCGGTATAAGTTTTTTCAAACTGTAGTTCGATACCGAATGCCAGTGAAGCCAGAATCGTCAGCTTATGTGCCGCGTCGATACCTTCAACATCAAAGGTAGGATCAGCTTCAGCATAACCCAGTGCCTGAGCTTCTTTTAACACATCATCAAAAGCACGGCCCTTATCACGCATTTCGGTAAGAATAAAATTACCGGTGCCGTTGATAATCCCGGCCAGCCATTTAATCTGATTACCGGCCAGGCCTTCGCGCATAGCTTTAATAATAGGGATGCCACCAGCCACTGCAGCTTCATAGGAGATCGTTACCCCTTTGGCCATGGCGGCTTTCATAATCTCAGTGCCGTGAGTTGCAATCAGTGCTTTGTTGGCGGTCACCACATGCTTGCCGTTATCAATCGCTTTCATCACCAGATCTTTGGCCAGTGTATAACCACCAATTAATTCAACGACAATTTGTACTTCAGGATCATTGACCACATCAAAAGCATCTTCAGTCAGTTTAACTTTGGTGGCATCCAGTATGGTCTGATTAGCAATACCCAAACCAGCGACATGTGTAATTTCAATCGCACGTCCCAGCCGACGCTGAATCTCATCCGCATTTCTCAACAATACTGTGGCAGTACCACCACCGACTGTGCCCAAACCTAATAAACCAACTTTAACTGCTTCCAAAATTCTCTCCTGTCTCAGACCCTTCAAACCAAATCAAACCGCCAATAAGATGCGCATTCTACTGCATATGCAGGCAGTCGAACAGAACGTATAATGTCCATCAAGCCATTCAACTCTGGATATTTTATTGTGAAATTTGCCGAAGACGACCCCACAGAAGGTTATTTCATTACTCTCTATAATGAAGATACTATTCAGGTAAACGGGAAAAATTTTAATTGCAGCTTGATTATCTCTAGCCAGCAGCTTAAAACCGACTGGCCACCACGTTCACCGCAAAATCTGATTGCTGAACATTTCACGACCATTGTCGAAATGAAACCGGAGCTGGTACTGCTTGGCACAGGTAACACACTCATCTTTCCACCCGTCGAAACTTACGCAGAATTAATCCGACGCGGCGTGGGCGTGGAAATCATGGATACTGGCGCAGCCTGCCGAACATATAATATCTTGAGCAGTGAAGGCCGACACGTAGTCTGTGGTTTAATTCTCGCTGATTAAATCGGGCTGAACTAAATACAAAAAAAACCGGGCAGCTCTGAAAGCTACCCGGTTTTTTTAACACATCAACTGTAATTGATTAATCGTGAAATAACAGATCTTCGGAGAAGCCCTGACTTTCCAAAATTTTACGAAGTTGTTTCAACGCGTCCATTTGTATCTGGCGAACTCGTTCACGTGTCACACCCAGCTCACGACCCACATCTTCCAACGTAGAGCGCTCATGATTGTTTAAACCAAAACGGCGAACCAGCACTTCGCGTTGCTTCTCTTCGAGTTGCCCCATCCAGACGCCAAGATTAGCCATCACATCTTCATCCTGTAACATTTCTGGTGGCGCTTGCATGCGTTCATCAGCAACAATTTCCAGCAAAGGACGATCATTTTCCTGACCAACCGGTACATCGACCGAGGTTACACGATCACGCAAACCCAGCATTTTTTCGACATTGGCAACTGGTTTATCAAGCATTTTGGCAATATCTTCTGCGGTAGGCTCTTTGTCCATAGTCTGCTCAAGTTTACGAGCAGCTCTTAGATAAACATTCAATTCTTTAATAACGTGAATTGGGAGACGAATAGTACGTGTCTGATTCATCAGTGCACGTTCGATAGTCTGACGAATCCACCAGGTCGCATAAGTTGAAAAACGGAAACCCTTTTCAGGATCAAATTTCTCAACAGCACGGATTAAACCTAAATTACCTTCTTCGATTAGATCAAGTAGCGCCAGGCCACGATTCATATAGCGACGTGCAATTTTAACCACCAGGCGCAAATTGCATTCGATCATTTTTTTGCGGGCTTCTATATCACCCTTCAGGGAAAGACGGGAAAAATAAACTTCTTCTTCTGCCGTCAATAATGGAGAACCTTCAATTTCTCTCAGATACAGGCGAGTCGCATCTAGTTCTTTACGATTTACCTTTCCGGTGATATCAGGAGAAGATTTTTTCTCAGCTTCTACATCATCTTCGATTTCATCGATTTCATCGATCTCACCAACCTCACCAGCTTCTAGCTCCTCAGTATCCAAATCGACATCATCAATATCGTGCATCAGTACACCAATATCCGCAGCATTCTCACGGCTCTCTAAAGTAGCTTCTCTCATTTTTCTTCCCCTCATCCAAATACGTTTTTATTTTTGTTTTCGCATTTTGAGCGCCTGTCTGAAGCTCTTGCTCTAAGTCCTTTATTTCCAGACACTTACAGGTCACTTCTAAAACCGTCCGTAGGTTAGAAAAATTTATATCACTAAATATCTATGCAAAGCAAGGATTTATTTAAATTAATTAAATTTATTTTCACTATTAGAAGCCTAACCACATGATATTGTGGTTTGAGAAATGAGAATTAACTACGGGGAAGATAACCCAAAGGATCAACAGGCTTACCATTCTTACGAATTTCGAAGTGGAGTTTTGGTTTTTCTACATCAGTTTTTCCCAGTTCAGCGATTTTTTGACCGGCTTTAACCATCTCACCTTCTTTCACCAGCAGCTTTTTATTGTGAGCATAAGCACTAAGGTAAGAACGGCTGTGTTTGATGATAATTAAGTTGCCATAACTGATTAAACCATTACCGCTATAAACTACTTTTCCGGAAGAAGCTGCCCTGACCGACTGACCTTCACCGCCCGCAATATCGATGCCCTTGGTATCATTTTTATTGAAACGCGCTAGCAGTTTGCCCTCAGCCGGCCATTGCCAGCTGACCGTGCGATCAGTCTCGACCACAGATTCTTCTGTATTAACTGCCTGCTGCCTGACCTGCTGCGCCGTTGCCTGGCGCACGGTATTTTGTGTGCTAGCGCGAACTGAAGTTTCGACCGGTTTTACAACAAGCTGGCCAACCAGAGTCAAAACCTGCCCGGGATTAATGACATATGGCTCCTTTAGTCCATTGATAGCCGCTAATCTGGCCACACTGATATCATTATCCTGCGACAGGGAATACAAGGTATCACCTCGTCTCACCGTAACCTCAGTTGGCCTATGCTTCTGCTGTTGTTCTTCTACAGCCCTGAGCCTGTCATCTTCAAGAGCGTCCGACTCTTTGGTGTGCAGCCGGTCACCGGGATAAATCATGTAGGGAGGGGACAGATGGTTCCACCTGGCCAGATCATCTGGATCAATTTCGTAACGCCAGGCGATCGAATACAGCGTATCGCCAGAGCTGACCGTGTAATCATCAGGGTTCCAGCTGAACCGCTGATGAGTACAGGCCACCAGCAGCGTATGAAGAAGAAAGATAAAACCGAGCTTACGAAACATATTAACTATGGGTATATATAACAGCAGCGATCACCAGCACCGTTAACCAGCCCAGCCACTCAATATAGCGACGCACCACCGGTTCCATTTTTGGCCCCGCCCAGGCCATGGCAAATGCGACCAGAAAAAAATGCGCCGACCGACCCACCAGCGACGCCAGTAAGAACATCGGCACCGACATGGCAAAAGCCCCGGCCGTGATGGTAAATAACTTGAACGGTATCGGTGAGAAACCCGCGATCACCACCGACCAGAAACCCCATTCCCTGAACCAGTCCTGCGCAATCATGTATTTATCCCAGTAGCCGACATCATGCAAAATGGGCTCAATCCAGGCAATCGCGAAGTAACCCAGCATATAACCAAACAGTCCGCCAAACACCGAGGTCACTGTCGCGATGGTGGCGATGCGCAGCGCACGCTCGGGTTTGGCAACCGCCATTGGCGCCACCATTAAAGCCGTCGGCACAGGGAAAAATATCGACTCAAAAATACTCACCGCCGCCAGATAACGTTCCGCATTGGGGTGCGCGGCCATCTCCATACATTTTTTATACAACTTTTTAAATAGCATCAATCTATACCCGCGCTAACGAATTGAACCATCGAGCAAGGGCACAAAACGAACTGCATTCAACGTTTGTTCATCAAAATCGGTCGCACTAATGCGCGTAATCAGCTTCAACTGCTGATCACCTGAAATCGTGCCGACAGGAATCACCATGCGACCGCCAACGGCCAGCTGTTCTAATAAAGATTCAGGAATCTGCTCGGGTGCCGCCGTCACCATAATCGCCGGATAAGGCGCATTCTCCGGCCAGCCCCAGGAACCATCACTGTGCTTGCTGTAAATATTATGCAGCCCTATTTCACGGTGGCATTTACGCGCCTTGTCCAGCAAGCCGCTGATACGCTCAACGGTATAAACCCTGGGCACCAGACGCGACAATATGGCCGACTGATAACCCGAGCCGGTGCCGACTTCGAGTACAAAATCCAGCGCACCTTTCTCCAGCAGTACCTCGGTCATTTTCGCCACAATATAAGGCTGTGAAATCGTTTGCCCCTGGCCGATCGGCAAGGATGAGTCTTCATAGGCACGATGCGCCAGCGCCTCATCAATAAACAGGTGCCGTGGTGTGGTGCGCATCACCTCTAACACACGATCATCTTTGATGCCCTTTTCACGCAAACGCTCGACCAGACGGTCGCGCGTGCGCTGGGATGTCATACCTATACCTTGAATACTTCGTTGCATATTACTGAGAGCGAGTTACTGATATTTTTATCGTTATTATTTATCGGAGAAAAGCGAAGCCGTATCCAGCCAGTCATTCAAACCGTGAAGGCTATCATAACGGGTTAAATCAATCTGCAAAGGTGTCATCGAAATAAAACCGTGCTCGACCGCATGAAAGTCGGTACCCTCGCCCGCATCCTGCGTCCTGCCCGGCGGTCCCACCCAGTACATTGGCAGACCACGCGGATCAGTCTGCTTGATCACACCTTCCGATTTATGACGATTACCCAGACGAGTCGCCCTGATACCTTTGATTTCATCCCACGGCAAATCCGGCACATTCACATTCAGAATACTGTTCTGCTTCAAAGGCTGCCGCTGTAACTGTTCGACAATCTGCGCAATCGCCCTGGCCGCGGTCTCGAAATGCTCCGGCAGGTACGAGCCCATGGAAACCGCAATCGCCGGAAAGCCCAGAAAACGGCCTTCCATAGCGGCCGCGACGGTGCCGGAATACAGCACATCATCACCCATATTGGCGCCGTCATTAATGCCGGAAATCACGATATCCGGCTCGGAATCGAGCAGTCCGGTGATGGCCAGATGCACACAATCGGTCGGCGTACCGTTAACATAGGTAAAACCGTTCTCCGCGGTATTGGCACGCAATGGCCGCTCCAGTGTCAGTGAATTACTGGCACCGCTGCGATTACGATCCGGCGCCACTACCGAAATGGTATGCGCCTGCGCCAGCGTTTTCGCCAGCACGCGCAAACCCGGCGCCAGGTAGCCATCATCATTGCTCAATAAGATGTGCATATACCAAAATCATCGTTAAAATAAACAGATGCTAACTATACATGATGTGACTGTGCCCGATGCAGGATGATTCTAAAAAAGACGCCAAAAAACCCTCTGCAAACTGGCTAGATGACTGGCTGAGCGAGACCGGCACTGTGCAAACGGAAGTAAGCCTCCCGGAGGATGTCGACCTGTTCAGGGAGGCCATGCAGGATGTCGCCCCCATCAAACAGCCTGATAAAGTGCGCACCCAACTGGTGCGCAAAAATATCAAAATCAGAAATCCCGAAACATCATCCAACATCAATGATGTTTTCTCGGATGCGCCGGTGGATGAATGCCCCGATCAATTACTATATACACGTGACGGCATCACCCCGGATACGCTCAAAAAATTACGTCAGGGGAAATTTCACGTCGACAACAGCATCGACCTGCACGGCATGACCGTTGACGAGGCACGCAACTACCTGCTGGAATTTCTTGGAGAATGTGAAATCGATGGCAGCCGCTGCATTATCATCGTGCACGGCAAAGGTTACAGCTCGCCCGAGAAAAAACCCGTAATCAAACCCATGGTCAACCGCTGGCTGCGCGCCACCCCGATGGTGCTTGCCTTTAGCAGCGCACTACCGGCAGACGGTGGTACGGGTGCGGTCTATGTGTTGTTAAAAAGAAATAAATAAAAAGTGGGCAACCGCTGGCTAAGATTTATCTTTGCTATCGGCCTCAGTCATTTTCAGATTCGCCAGAAAATTATCCGCCAGCGCAAAATAAATCGACTTCTTACAGATCAGTTTGGAGGTGCCGGTGGCGATCAAGGAAGTCGCCATCATGGCTAAAACCAGATCCTGATTATCGGTCATTTCCATAACGATAATAAAAGCCGTAATCGGCGTTTGCACCACAGCAGAAAAATAACCGACCATAGCCAGCACAACAATGGTCGATGCCAGCTCAACGGGGAAATAAGCCGCGATGTTTGCGCCCAGGCCGGCACCACTCGCCAGTGAAGGCGCAAAAATACCCCCGGGGATACCGCTCAGATAAGTGGCGATGGTCGCCAGAATTTTAAGCAACGGATAAAACACGCCAACGTTGGCCGCGCAAACATCCGTACCCGCGCAGCTCACAATCTGTTTGGCTTCGATGTAGCCGGTACCGTAAATAACACCACCACTGACAAAGCCCAGCAAGGCCACGATCAGCCCACAGGCAAAGGCAATCTTGATGGCATGCGCTGGCATCAACGGCCGCAGCATTTTTGCCGCGGTAATCAAAAACTGACTGAAAGCACCGCCTAATATTCCGCCGACAACACCACAGATCAACACCGCCAGCCACACCCAGCTAAAGTCGATATTGGCGGGCGAAGTACCGTAGTAATTATAATTATCCTGATGCACGACAATCGCGACCATACCGGCGAGCACCACACCAATTAGCATCATGGTGCTGTTGCGCCGATCAAATGAACGCGCCATTTCTTCGATGGCAAACATAATCCCGGCGAGCGGCGTATTGAAAGCAGCCGCAATACCGGCGCCACCGCCGGTCAGAATCAGGCCACGTTCCAGATAACGCGCTGGCACGTGCATGTGCCGGCCGATGGAATACATAATCGCCGCACCGATGTGCACCGTCGGCCCTTCACGACCAATTGAACCGCCGACAAACAAACCCAGCACGGTCAGAATAAATTTACCAATAGCGATACGAATCGACAGCAGCCGTTTACACAGCCCTTCACCGGTTCGTTCAATCGCCACCAGCGTCTGTGGAATACCGCTGCCCTCTGCACCCGCAAAGAAACGGCGCGTCAGCCAACTGATGCCGGCAAAACCTAAAGGCGTCACCACGAAAGGTAACCACCATGTCGAGGCAATGTGTTCACGGAAAGTGTGATCGGCCAGCTCGCCCAGCAAAGCAAAAGCCGCGGCGACCACACCCACCAGAATGGCACCCAGCCAGAAAATCAGACGAGTACGCCAGGTAGTACGGTTAAAAAAACGATGTCTGGTTCGGCGAATGTGGCGGCGCATTTAATAGATTGAGCTTATTCGAATGGATTCAAGGATTCTAACGTAAATAAGAAACTCATATGAAAAAACTCGGTACTGGATAACAAAAATTTGCTGATCTAATTGACGATTTATATCAATAGCGGAATACTGAAAGCTGCTCCCTAATTTACCTCGTTCAGCAGCTTAACTTTTACCTTCATCTTGTAATTAAAAAGGTTATACAGTCACCGCCTATTGCCTCTTTTGTTTCTAAAATTTTTTCTATATCAGTTTGCTGACATACCCACACATCTTCCAATGAAACAAAAAACAATATATCTAAGCCACAGAGTCATTTCAGACATAAAAAAACCCTCAGGACGAGGGTCTTTGTAAAATTAAAGCTATGTAACTTTGTTACATATTATTACGATTAAGCTTTACGTCTAGCCAAACCAACCAGAGCAATTAAACCAGAACCAAATAACCATACAGCAGCAGGGACAGGTACAACAGAAACCGGACCAAGTTTTGCTGAAAGATTACTAATATTACCAATTCCTTCAAGACGACCACCAGTCAATCCGGTACTGAGACTGCCTGCGTCATATGATAAATTTGCTGAAAAATCTATAGAGCCACTGCTTAAAACTGCAACCGTCAGGTCGTTAAATGAACCTGAGAGTAGACCGCCAGCAACATTAAATGATCCATAAAAGGCATTAGCACCAGCATCATAAGTTCCGTGTAGTGTGAATGACTGATTAGGAATATCTATGTTAGCTGTTATATCATCAAACACAATAGCAAAAGCAGTAGCATCAATATCAAAATCAAATGCTCCCGATGACGTTTCCGTTAGCCATGCACCAGCATCTCCAGAAAACAACTGAATATCCAGTGCAGGTCTAACTACAGCTGCATTTGCTATACACGGTATAAGTAGTACAACTACTGCCGCAAATCGTTGAAAAATATGCATTCTCCTACTCCTCATCCTTAGTAATATTTATGTAATTTTTTTGTATCATTTTAAACAGTTAATTTTCTGACTAAGATCACCATTAATAAACCAAGGCATAGCAGTGCAAGTGGTGATGGTTCAGGAACACTGTTTCCTTTTATATTTCCATCGACCATGCCCGTAAAATTTGAGTCATACATCGTATTTGAAAAAACAGTATCTAAACCTAACTGAAGAGCAAACAGGTCACTGCTACCAAACAAATATTCAAGTGAACCACCTGTTGCGTTTAAAAGCCCAATAACCTCACCGGTAGTACCACCATTAATACCTTCAAGACTCAGCCCTAGAAACTTGGCAGTTAATAGCGTATTACCATTACCATCAAAAATTTCCAGGTCATTTATTAATGCATCGGTAGCACCATGAAAGCTACCTCTAGTAGAGGTAGCACAGAAAAAACAACTAGCTGAATAGGTCTCTACAGTGTCAAAAAAAACGCTAAAATTCATCGAAGATCCAGATAATTCTGGTGCAGGATTTATATCAGTAGTTTCAGTTAAAGCTGCTGATACTTGTAGTTCACCTGAATCAACTGTGTAATTAATGGAGCCATCAAAAAACAAAGTTGGTATGGCTTGCACGGATGAAGCCATCATCATAGTAAATACGACAAAAATCCCTGTTACAAAATTTTTCATGTTACTTCCCATTTTTTATTCTAATTTTAGCCAATTGAAACTTCTAAACTTAATACAGATTTAGCAAATACTGTGCCAAATAGATACAATCACTATTAAAACAATGACTTACAATTTAACCAAGATATTTTTAACCGCTCAGCACCTCATAAATGTTAAATATTTCGACATTAGTCTTAAAAGGAGACATCCTTCTTTAAAATCGAGCATGCAAGCTATTGATAATAAATAGTTTAAATTTCATTCACAGTACAGCATGCTAATTAACGTTTCAGTTTAATATGTTAATAAACGTGACAGCCTAAAATCATAAAAGTGAAATGAGAACCATTTCTAACCATTTTATGATGAAAAACATGTATTTCCCTATATCAAAGCTTGTTTACCTTACTCATGATCATACAATCAACAATTAATTATTGTTTTTCTAACAATCTCACTCTGACCACAATCAGAAACCAATAAAAACATTGCTTATAACCAATAACTTATTCTTAACCACAAAGACCAAATCGTTTTTTGACCTCAAATAACCAGCACCACCAATAACAACAATTTTAGAAGTATTTATTCCATAAAAAATATTTTTTCTTTTTGAGGGTAACAACAAAAATGCGCCACACATGGCTAGATGCAGGATGACCATTCGCGCGACGCATAATATTTTTTACTTAAAGCTATCTAAAATCTCTGAAGCCACACCATGTTAAGTGGGTATGTCTTTACTCCTCATATCACACTGGTAAAACTCGCATCACTGAATCATCATATAGATTAGAAGATTGACACCCACTAATACTAAGATAGCAATTTTCAAGTTAGACCAGTCATCATGTTCTTCCATTGAATGGTTATCCATTTTTAATCTCCAATTAAAATTATTCGCCTAACCAGTATATTGATACTAAAGATTAGAAAAATTGAAATAGATCACAATAACGTGAATTTTTAGATTTATTTGATTTAAAGAGCCTCTATGTTAAATCTAACAGAGACATATCAATCAAGAAGTGGCTTAATTTCCTGCTAACAAACACGCCAGTGATAATGGGTACTATATGCCCTTCTATGCGTATTCTTAGTTACTCCACTCATCCCTGGGGCCAGGCTTTGATCCTGTCAAGTAACAGATAGTCAAACTTATCCACAATAAACCCGGAACTTACTACACTCATACAAATTTAATCACATCAATTTGTAACACTTATGAACGAGGCGCACATTTTTACACAGTACAATGCACTGTGGTTATTGCACAACGCCACGGTAAATTTTTACTCAGGCGCGTATTACATAAAGCTGCTTAAACATATACATATAAGCCAACATCAATTTAAACAGACCATGCTCCTCATCTTCCCACTCAGATTTTGGGCGCTGTTCAATATCACGACGCATCACACAACAAGCTTCGGCCGCACTAAAGGCCATTGGTGAAGGTTGACTACTACGAGGCTCTGTACCCGTGATTTGATCATACAGCTCCAGATAAGCGCTCATCAAAATCTGCGACCCCTGATCATCAAGACTAAGCTCTTCTGGGTCACGACTATTTAGGCAATTGAGATTAGCCTCAGCAATACAGGCAACAAGATCAAGGTGTTCACGTGTTTCTTGTTCCATACTCCCCCCCCTCATCGACGTTAATAACTATCGATTACGTTTACACACTTAACAATCAAGCATGGAACGTCCTGGGGAATCAATAAATAACATGATGAACGCAACAATTTCGACGATGAAGGATCAATTAACCGAGAAACAAACCAGCTTTAGGCTGATTTATTAATCCAGCATTTAAACGGAAAAAGAGAGTATTTTGATCAAACAAGATCATTAACTAAAGTAAGAAAGTAGCGATAACTTATCAATCAGGTTTTACCGCAACAGTCTCGATCAAACTAACACGTTCTTCATCAAGATTGCGACGCAAGTTATACGCCTTGGTCAGGATGTCGTGTCCAACCAGCATATGCACACCCAGTTCCGGCAGCTGCGGCTCGCCTTTAGGCTCGCTCATATTTGCAAACGCCTTCTGCGCCAGGTCGGTCTTATCATTCCACACCGTAATATCAAAGCCGGCAGCTTTAATGACATCGCGGAATGCCTCCGGTGGCACCAGAAAACTCATCGAGCCATCCTGCGCCCACGGCACCGGAAAATGCACTGGTGTGTTCTTATGGCCGCACACCTCGTACAAAATGGCACGGCAGCCGGGTTTGAGCACGCGATACACTTCCTGAAGCCACAACAGCTTATCCTCAACATTCATATTCATCTGAATCGACCAGACACCGTCAAAGGTATTGTCATCATACGGTAACGCCGTCGCACTGCACGCATGGAACTTGACGCGTTCCTGCATGTTGAGCAACTGCGTCAATCTTTCTGCGGCATCAATGTATTCATCGCTCAAATCAATGCCAGTGACCAGACAACCTGTTTCATGCGACAAACGGCGTGTGGAACCACCCACCCCGCAACCCACATCGAGGATATGCATATCGGGCGTAAACTCGGCGAGCTTGATCAACTCCTGTGTGGCGACACTACCGCGAATATGAAATTCATCCACCGGGTGAAGATCGTCCAGCGTCACTTTCGATAATTCCTTACCGATATTATTGAGTCCATCAATAATCTTGTTGTACAAATCATTCGGCGAGTAATAACTGTGTATATGCTTCATATCCTTAATCCTGAAAACGGTGAAACCACTGATCGAAGAGGGCCTTGCCGGTGTCGCAGAAAAACCGGACAAACAAGAATAAGCGTCATTTTAGAAAAAGTCTAGATCCTATTGCACTACACCAGAAGATCACGCTTTGATTCACAGACTAAAAGCAGGGAAGAAAGTTACTTATCCGTATCTGGCGAGCAAAGACACTCAATCAAACGCTCTACCTGCTGAGTGCAACAGCCACTGCCCATCGTGGCATAAGTCTGTTTTTTGACCTCTGCAACGGTTGTAGCGCCATTGACGATGGCATTGATGATATCCATCTTTACAACCTGATTGCAGGTACAGAGATCCCGGTTTAAATTCTTTTTCAGAATGGGTGGGAGTTTATCCAGGGGATTTTTGGTGGGATTGTTTTTCACGATTGTAATTATATCAATAAATTGGATTCAGCATGAATACTCAGCTATCCGTCATCTCGGCATGTTTTTGAGCCGTGATCCAGTTTTTCCTGTGTTGATCTTTTGCCAATGCAGGTCATCGCACCCACGGGCGAGGCACTCTTTACTTTACCTTCCTTATTTTTTCTTGAAAATATCAACACTTCTGCTAGATTCAAGCAACAAATTAACAGGTAAAACACAATGAGTTCAAAAGACATTTGGTATGGCATCCTTGTTGCTGGCGAAAAGACCAGCCCAGTGGTTCGCGATACCACATTAGACGCCAGCGAAGGAAAAGTCTGGCTCTACAACCACCTTAGAAAGCAGTTCATCGAATACTCGAAGGCAATCGTCGAGCCCAAGCTACGCGCACTGACAACGGGAGATATTCCTCAGAAAGATCTCGACGAAGCCTTCAAGGCTGCGCTCAAGGCATTCTCATCGTCACACAAAATAAGGATATCGTCCGACACTGAACCCGCCACCCGGGCTGTGAAAAAAATAGTCAAAGACGAAGAGGATGATATTGATATAGATACCGATATTGATATTGAGATATCAGATGACGAAGAAGAGGAAGAACTCGACGAACTCGATGATTAATAGGCCAACGGGAAATCAGGGAAACCGAGGTCAGAACACTGTTGTTTCTAATATTAGAGAAAACTGTGTTCTGACCCCGGTTTTGCAATTCTTCATTGCCCTGTAGAGCAATAACTGTTGTTTGAAGTAACAGTACACGACCTTTCCCCAAACCTAAAATTCTTGATTGCACTCTATCCAATGAATCAAATATGGATTCTTGAATAGAGTTAAGCGATTTGCTATTCATTTCTCATTTCTCTAATGCTTGTAACATGCATAACGCCAAGCTAAGGGCCAACCTGCTTGTTGGTTGGTCCGCTTGAGCGCCTTGTTAAGTGCTTTATTCATGTTTTTCTATTGAAACTTTTAGTGCTTTTGCACCTTTGTGTAACATTAATGGGTCAGGGCCATAAGCGATCATTTTCTGCTGTTTGTTTGATGCTTCCTTATGACGCCCTTGCCATAGAATGCTTTTGCCTGTGAAATGAGCTTTTAACATTAGCCAAATTGCCTTGCTAGTACTATAGCCAAATACTTCTTTTATAATTTTTGTTACATACTAAACCCCGTTGATTGGGTCGTTATGTAGTATTACACAGTATTTTCCAGGCTTATCTTCTTCTGTTAGTTCTTTTAGTTTCTCTTCTATAAGCTGCTTGGATTTTGTATCTGTGAAATCTTCAATGTCAAATAATAGAGTAGTCATCCTTTATTGCACTTAACGTTTAAGCTCAGCCGACCGCCGTATCGGGGCTTGGATTGTGCTACACAGCACAAGCCAAGTGCCGCGGAGGTGGGTCGGCTGGAGCGCCTTGTTATGCATTTTCTGCATGGTATAGGTATTTGTCATAATGCTCTTCGTAAAATTGATAAAGTGACAAAGGCGCTTCATATAAGGCTGACCACACCTCATAGCCGTCTATTAATGTGGAACCATCTTGCTTATATGCTAATTGCTCATGATGCACAATGAAGCCATTGTTTTTTGAGTAATTTTCAGCTTCTTTTTCAGCTTTTAAGTGCGCTTCTTTAAAATCTCTGGCTTCGAAGACAACGACTCTCTCCTCAAATATATTAATACCATTTTTATTAACGCCAAAATGGTAAACACTTCTAATAGCTATCCATTCCATATTTTTATGCATAACGTTCGAAATAAGGGGCGCGGCGCGTTTTTGGCGCAGCGTCCCAGCCCACGCCTTTTGTGGGCGAACTTGATTGATTTGTTAGGTATTGAACGCTATGGGTCACAGACTACACCTAAAGATATACCTAAACTAGAAATGTTTTTCATTAAGTTAGGACTTATATCTATACCAAGGTTTCTATCGCAATATATCCATATAAAATATTCAATTGTCCCACCCTCATTAGTGATTCTATTTAATTCAGCGCTGTGCGTAGATAATTTATTTGTCCATTCTTCTAGTGAAGTTTCTATATCAATATTATCGCTTTCTTCAGGGTCATTGGTTATAACGGAGTACCAGTAACTGTCTGTATACCTGCCATCCAGAATAGTCCCCTTTGGTGTCATTCTTTGCTCACCTGCTAACCAACCACCTTTTGCTTTTATTTCTAGTAATGAATCAAGATACGATAGGTCTTGAGTAGGATGCTTTACTCGTAAACTAATAACGTATGTATATGGGTTCATTAAGATACCTAACGTTTTAGGTAAGCAGCGGTATGAGATTGTTTCAGGAAACACATATCTGGTTAGTCCGTCTGCTTGACTGGTTTGTTAGCTGCTTTTTTGGTACAAAGTTAAATTTATTCCCATCCCACTCAATTACTCCCAGTTCTATTCCAAATGATTCATCTGGGATTCCTGACTGCACTTTCAAAATATTACTCATGGTATGGAGTACCCTGTAACTAGAATGAGCAACGCTACTAACATAGCTAGAAGTGTACTTTGCGTTACCGGTTTCTTGTATTAATAATTGACCAATCACAGTGCCAGTGATGTTTGGCCATACCTTGTCTTTTATATCAATGTATTTACCGCCTCGAACCTGAAACACCCAACGGTTTTCAACAGAAGCCCCATCTTCAGTGATTAGAATTATTGTTGATTTGTCATCAACATATTCAAAGTAAGAAATATAGTGGGCAAACAATACATCATCGCACTCTAATATGTGGCGTGTAGGACTTTGTGATTGTATGCAGCTAGACAGAAACTCTTTTGTAGCATTTTCACCAGAATCTCTGAAAATAATATTATTCTTAATAAGAACTTCTGTGACATCATTTAACAGCAAGTTTTCAGCCTGCGCTAAACTAAAGAACAGAACTAGTAGAATTGTATAAATCCATTTCGTTTTCATCTTGGGTTGATCATCCTATTTCATGCAGCTAACGTTCGAAATAAGGGGCTAGGCGGGATTTATCGCCTAGTCCCAGCCCACGTTGTTTGTGGGCGAACTTGATTGATTTGTTATAAGGCATTACTTATTTGCCTGCTGAAGTTAAATACAAACTAATGTAGTTTGCTTTTTTTAGCAAAATAACTGCAAAAGCAATCTCAGCTAATGTGGCAAACACAGCAGGATAATCAAATGTACCAGTTGCGTATGAAGGGTCAACTAAGTCTCGATATATAAAATAGACGAAAAAATGGAAGACAATATCTGAAATTGACCAAAATAATAGAAGTAGAGCAAGAAGCCTAATAGCAATAACTTGAATATGATTCGCAATATCTGCTGAAGCGGATGGTTCTGCTGACTCAAAAAGAAAATGATTACTTATTTTATAGGGTATAAATACTAAGACCAAACATGCAGTACCAACTATTAGTAACGGAATAATGTAATACAAATAACTTATTGGGTTTTGACTGCTTTCATATGATAAATATGAATTTATGTATTCTGGTACTTTTGAGAGAACGATTACGAAAAGAACTAAACCTGCAATCTTTATTGCTAGTGCTGTTACATCATGTAATTTCATAAATACTCCTTGACCTTATAACGGCCGAGCTGTGGGGTGAGCAGCGTTTTTTGCTGCGAGTCCCGCACGAGCGAATTGTTATGCATTTTACTAACCATTTGTGACTTGTTTCCATAAGAACCAAGGAAGCAC
>JAOUNI010000091.1 GCA_029881035.1 Gammaproteobacteria bacterium
CCTGCATCAAAGGCAGGTATTGATAGACGCTTGAAGCTGGCGATTTATTCCCGACTAATTGGTGCAGGGGAGATAACTGAATGGTTATGGGTGAATGATGTTTGTTACCAGGTTTAGCCCACAAGGCTAACAGGTGATACGAAAATGGTCAGGTTGAAGCTAGCGCCATATCTGTGGCCCATATTGGCCAGAAGCCGCCCAGTAGCAACGCGCCAGTCACAGTGCATGAAATGCCCAGCTTTAGTTTCTGGGAATTCATCAGCAGAAAGCCACCGTACATCAACCATCCCCAGGGGGTCATTAGTGACATCAGCAGACCTTGAGGGAACATGCGAACAATGACTTCAATACTGTAAAGCTTTCCCGGTGATAACTGTTCAATGACATGCCAGCTAGCGGTGGAAAAAATCAGTGCAAGCACAGGACCTAATATCAGCCAGAGAAGGGTTGTTTTCATTTTGTTGTGGGGCATAATTTTTTTGTTCTGGATGGATTGTTAAATACAATTGGGTTGTTTTTTTGATGTTGGCTATCGTACTTTAATTTAACTTGTCGTGCTCTTCTATATAAACGATAGATAGTTTCCCGCCATATATTAGTTATCAGGGCTCAGAAGGTATGCCGTTGATTAGTGTATCTGCATTAGAGATCTGCAGAATATACATGCGCAGATATAGATCAGTTAATAAGAAGGAGACGTATTTAAAAATAAGAAAAAAGTTGATCTATATTAGTGTTTTCTGTATGACAAATGCCAATATGTTGACGTGGCATATTAAATATAGGGTATAGGTTAGTTTAGTTAATCGTTGCCCATGTCTTTGGTTAGATAACAATAAAAGCAGTAATTGCATTAACGTAACATGCCGATATAATGATGTAAATGATTTTCGATTGACCTAATGGGAAGTGGAGCGAATGATGAAACATAAGTTAATAAAAGTGGCCTCAATGATGGCTCTGGGTATCATGTTAAATGGTCTTGTAATGATCAATGTTTCTGCCGCGGATATAGGAAAGTTAGTGGAAGGTTGTGACTACTGCCATGGCAAGGATGGTGCAAGCACTAACTCGAAAGTGCCTATTATTGGTGGTTTTTCTGCGCCCTATATGATCGATGCGATGAAAACCTATAAAAACAAAGAACGACCCTGCCCGGAATACGAATACCCAGAAGGTCCGAATAAAGGAAAAAAAGCAACCATGTGTGAAATTGCCGATGATATATCAGAAGGCGACACCAAAGAGTTGGCCAACCATTTTGCCGCAAAACCGTTTGTGCGTGCTACCAATCAGCCGTTCGATCCAGTTCTGGCCGAGAAGGGCAAGGTGGTACACGAAGATCTCTGTGTAAAATGTCATGACAAGGGCGGCAGTCTGCCCAGTGATGATAGCAGTATTCTGGCGGGCCAGTGGATGGACTATACCAGGCAGGCTCTTAAGGATTACAGTGCCGGCAAGCGTCCGATGATAAAAAAGATGGAAAAGAAATATAAAAAATTGAATGAAGAAGATTTCGAAGCGTTGGTACATTACTTCGGTAGCTTCAAATAGAATAAATAAAACAAATGGTGCTGATGATTGGCTAAAGCTAAAGCTAAAGCAACCGATAAGCATTAGTCTGTATTCAATGCCTGTATCAGGCATTGAGTAGTCGTCCAATTTTGGGGTGGTAACATGAACGTTAATAAACCTGAAGTACATTTTCTGGCCGCACTTGTTTGTCTATTTACTGCCCAGGCAATCTGGCAGGTGGATGTTGTTGCTGCGACAAGCTCGGTCAATTCTCTGGACGAATCAAGTTGCCTGTCCTGCCACGATGGTAGAAAGCCGCTGATGGTGGCGGACACTGCTGAAGATAAGGAAGGCGAAATGCGGCCGCTGTTAGGGATTCCGAAAGAGAGATACATTAAAGGTGTGCACGGTGACATGACCTGCATCGAGTGCCACGGAGAAATTACTGATAGTAAAGCGTCACATGAAAAAAATACCACAGCAAAACCTAATTGCATCAGCTGCCATGAAACTTTGTGGGAAACCGCTAAAAAAGAGGATTTAACAAAGGAAAAAGCACGTCTGGGTATCGTGGTAAAAAATATCGAAGCGTACAAGGAGTCCTTCCACGCAAAAACAGCTTCTACCCGATCAGGCGTCAAGGCCGCCTGTGATGACTGTCATAACACACATTTTTTTAACGTGCCTCCGCAGGGAACTTCAAAACGTACCGAGTGGCATCTGACTGTTCCTCAAGTTTGCGGTGAGGCCTGTCATGATGATGCGCTGGAAGAGTATGAGGCTTCGGTGCACGGTGTCGAAGCCATGGAAAAACACAATCCTAAGGCAGCAGTTTGTGTCGACTGCCATAGTTCCCATGAAATTAGTAAAACCACCCGTGATCCATTCCAGCTCGCCGTTACTAAAAAATGCGGTAACTGTCATGAGGAAAATTTTGAGAGCTATCGCGATACCTATCATGGTCAGATCAATACGCTGGGTTATGCTCATACCGCGAAGTGTTTCGACTGTCACGGCAGCCATGAGATTTTTGCTGCTGATAATCCTGATTCAACTATACATCCGGACAATCTCCTGGAAACCTGTCAGGAATGTCACGATGGCAAGAAAATATATAAGGCTACAGAAGGATTTTTGAGTTTCGGTCCACATGCCAATGCCAATGATTTCGAAAAATATCCACAGGTGTGGATCGCAAAAAAATTCATGCACGGCCTGTTATTATTTGTCTTCGGTTACTTCTGGGCACACTCACTGCTGTGGTGGTACCGTGAATGCAGAGAAAGTTGTGGCAAGAAGAATGCGGAGAAACATATTCGCACTGACGAGCTACTGGAATCAGGTGATGATCGTCGGGTACAGGTACGCCGTTTTGGACCCATCTGGCGCCTTGGCCATCTGTTATTCGCAATCAGCGTCATGGTGTTGATCCTGACCGGTATGGCCGTGTTCTACTCCTATACTGCATGGGCTCCTGTGGTCATTGATCTGCTCGGGGGGCCACAAATGGCCGGGTTGATCCATCGCATCAGCGCGGCCATCATGCTGGGTATTTTCTTCCTGCACCTGATTGGTGTGTCAATTAATATTTATCGAAATCGAAAGACTTTCCGTTGGTTTGGTCCCGATTCGCTGGTGCCAAACTGGAAAGATCTAAAAGATGCTATTGGCATGTTCAAGTGGTTTGTTAACAAGGGGCCACGGCCAACATTCGAACGCTGGACTTATTGGGAGAAATTTGATTATTGGGCAGTGTTCTGGGGTATGGGCGTTATCGGTGGTACTGGTATGATGCTGTCCTTCCCGGCTGTGACTGCCTCAATTTTACCCGGATGGGTATTCAACGTGGTGACA
>JAOUNI010000061.1 GCA_029881035.1 Gammaproteobacteria bacterium
GTTCTCGCGCAGTCAGGCTGACATGCAGTATTTTTACGTCAACGGCCGCATTGTTCGCGACAAGGTAGTCACCCACGCCATTCGTCAGGCCTATCAGGATGTGCTGTTCCACGGCCGCCACCCTGCCTACATCCTGTTTTTTGAAATCGAACCGTCGGCGGTGGATGTGAATGCGCATCCCGGCAAGCACGAAGTGCGCTTCCGGCAAAGCCGATCGGTGCATGACTTCCTGTTCCGCGCGATCCACAAATCACTGGCCGATACCCGCCCTCAGCAAGATGGTACACATAATATAAGCCACTTCAATAACCTTGAGCGACCAGCCGGTGCCCCGGCCATGCCGTCATATCAGGGCCGTTATGGTTCCAGCTCGCCGGGCGTGATCCGCTCGCAGAGTGCGCTGACACTGGCGATTGCTGAACAGTCGCGCGCTTATCAATCCTTAATTTCGGAGACTGATGACGCCACCACATCAGCCGAAGATAATCAGGCCGAATTCCCGCCACTCGGATACGCCCGGGCACAAATCCACGGTGTCTACGTGCTCGCCGAAAATAAAGACGGCATGGTGCTGGTCGACATGCACGCCGCGCACGAACGCATCACCTACGAACGCCTGAAGCAGGCGCGCGAAGGTGCAGGCATCGCCGCCCAGCCACTACTGGTGCCGGTGGCCATGGCGGTCAGCGAAAAAGAAGCCAGCAGCGCAGAAGAGCACAGCGATATTTTCACCAATCTGGGTTTTGAACTTGATCGTACCGGTCCCGAGGCATTGAGAATCCGGCAGATCCCGATCATCCTGGCGCATGCCAATGCTGAACTATTGGTGCGCGATGTACTCTCAGATCTGGTGAAACACGGTAGCAGCACACGAATTCATGAAGCCATCAATGCCGTACTCGGCACCATGGCCTGTCATGGCTCGATTCGCGCCAACCGTAAATTGACTATCCCGGAAATGAACACCTTATTAAGAGATATGGAGAGAACCGAACGCAGTGGCCAGTGCAACCATGGTCGACCCACCTGGATGCAGCTAACCATGGCTGAACTGGACAAGCTCTTTATGCGAGGCCAATGAGAATGCCCGTCTCTGCGCCATACTGCGTTGTTCGCGATTTCGAAAATACTCGTTTACCTGTGTGTAAACTCCGTTTTTCTCAATCACGTACGCCTTGTCTGGCACAAAGACAGGCAATCTCAAATAATGAACAGGTGCTTTGTTAATGGATGAATTCATCGTCCAGCCCGGTGATCGCGACGACGCTCCCATTGCTGTCTTCATCATGGGCCCCACCGCCACCGGCAAAACCGACCTGGCCATCGCCTGCGCCGAACAGTTCGATATGGACATTATCAGCGTCGACTCGGCACTGGTTTATCGCGATATGGACATCGGCAGCGCCAAACCTGATGCCGCGACTTTGCTGCGCGCACCGCATAAGCTGGTTGATATCCTCGACCCTGCCGAAGCCTATTCAGCCGGTCGATTCCGTGAAGACGCGCTGGTTGAAATGACCAGCAGCACGGCGAAGGGCAGAATACCCTGTCTGGCCGGCGGCACCATGCTGTACTTCAACACCCTGCAAAAAGGCATCGCCAATCTACCGGATTCAAACCCCGAAATTCGCCAGCGATTAGCTGATCAGGCACAGCAAAATGGCATCGAAACCATGCATGCCCGCCTCGCCGAGGTTGACCCCGAATCGGCCGAGCGTCTGCACCCGAATGACCCGCAGAGAATCCTGCGCGCGCTGGAAGTGTATGAAATAGCGGGCAAAACGCTGAGTGCGTTATGGGCTGAACAGGATAAACACGTGTTGCCATACCGCGTCATCAAACTCGCACTGGTGCCGCCAGATCGGGTCGAATTGCGCAAACGTATCGAGCAGCGTTTTGATGCCATGCTGGTTGGCGGGCTGATCGACGAAGTCAAAGCGCTCTATGAAAGGGGCGACTTGTCGCTGGACACACCTTCGATGCGAGCCGTCGGTTATCGTCAGGTCTGGTTATATCTCAGCGGTCAGTATGACTATGCCACCATGCGTGAAAAAGCCATCACTGCCACGGCTCAGCTGGCCAAAAGACAAATGACCTGGCTGAGGAGTGAAGCCGACTGTAACTTTATTAATCCGGAAACACTTAATATTGGGAAAGTACTGAAAAATCTAAAATTTTTACTATGATTGGGTGAAGCATTCATCATCAGGGCTTGTATAAGTGGCTTTTGGCTATATGAGTTTAATGATGCAGCCATTGAAAAATAATAAAAATAGGAGTTAAGAAATGTCAAAAGGGCACCATTTACAAGACCCTTACCTGAATGCCTTGCGCAAAGAGCGGGTTCCGGTAGCAATATATCTGGTTAGCGGTATTAAATTACAGGGGCAGATCGAATCCTTTGATCAGTTTTCTGTGTTGCTGAAAAACACAGTCACACAGATGGTCTACAAACACGCCATTTCAACCGTGGTGCCATCACGCCAGATTAAATGGAGTGATGATTCTGAAAATGGTGACGGACACAATCATCTCTGAGTATAATTAAGTTCGATGGAATTATTACAGCGGTCGCCCCAGAGGCGGCCGTTGTTGTTTTTCAGGTGTTTTCTCTATCCTATATTACCTGTCTAAGCTGTTGTTAATTATGAAGTATTCAAAAAAATATCCAGGAAGGTCTGTAAACTATGTTTGAACGTGCGGAAGCAGGCGATCGCGCCATTCTGGTACATATGGATGTTCAGGATGAGGTTCATCGAGAAGATCTGGATGAATTCAAGGAGCTGGTCACTTCAGCAGGCGCTGAAATTATCGATGTGGTCACCACGCGACGTAATCGACCCGAGGTCAAATACTTTGTCGGTAGCGGCAAAGCCAAAGAAATTGCAGAACTGGTCAAACACCACGAAGCCGATGTAGTGCTGTTTAACCATGCGTTGACGCCCTCACAGGAACGCAACCTGGAAAGGATATTTGAATGCCGCGTGCTCGATCGTACTGGCCTGATTCTAGATATCTTCGCCCAGCGCGCTCGTTCATTCGAAGGCAAGCTACAGGTCGAACTGGCCCAGCTGAAACACATGATGACCCGTCTGGTTCGCGGTTGGACTCACCTTGAACGCCAGAAAGGTGGTATCGGCCTCAGGGGACCGGGTGAAACCCAGCTGGAAACAGACCGCCGGCTGTTGAATCAGCGCGTCAAGCAGATCAACAAGCGTCTGGAAAAGGTTCGCAGCCAGCGCGAGCAGGGCAGGCAATCGCGCCGCAAGGCCGAAATTGCCACGGTTTCACTGGTTGGCTACACCAATGCAGGCAAATCGACACTGTTTAATCTACTCGCAGATGACAACGTTTACGTGCAGGACCAGTTATTCGCCACCCTCGACCCGACCCTGCGTAGCGTGAAATTTGCCGACGACGTCAAAGTAATTCTGGCCGATACCGTAGGTTTTATCCGCCATCTGCCGCACGATCTGGTCGATGCTTTCCGCTCCACCCTGCAGGAAACCACCGAAGCCCAGTTATTGCTGCATGTTATTGATTCCGCAGATGAAAACAGAGATGGCAACATCGACGAAGTGGAAACCGTATTGAATCAGATCGGTGCCGATAATGTCTATTTGATCCAGGTGATGAATAAAATTGACCTGACCGATACGGCACCCCATATTGATTACCATAGTGATGGCTCGGTCAGGCGTGTCTGGTTATCCGCTGTCACCGGCGAAGGTATTGATTTACTTAAAGAAGTCCTCACCAACTATTTTCGTGAAGCCGTGTTATCAGGTGAAATCTACCTCAAACCCGCACAGGCAAAAATCCGTGCCAAACTATTCGGACTTGGGGTTGTCCAATCCGAGGACGTTGATGAGGAAGGTTGTTTTCATCTGAATGTACGGATTTCAAGGCGAGATTATCAACAGCTGATTCAACGGGAAGAGCTGGCTCAAGATCTGCTTTTGCCAAAAACGCATTCATAAGTTATACATAAATCCCATCTTTGCTTGCGGGGGTGCACTAAGCACCCTAAAATGCTGTCTGTTTTGGCAAATACTTTTGAGGCAAAATATTTGCCTTTTTGAATAACAATTAGGAGTTAAACATGGCCTGGAATGAACCCGGCGGGAACGACAAAAAAGATCCTTGGGGCGGCGGTAATCGCGGCGACAACCAGGGTCCACCGGATCTCGATGAGATTCTGTCGAACTTGCAGAAAAAATTTAATGGCCTCTTCGGTGGTAAAAGTGGTGGCTCAAAGTCATCTGGCTCAGGTGCAGGTATAGGAATTGGCCTGGTTGTGGCGATAATTACAGCGCTCTGGATGGTAACCGGCTTTTATAAAGTCGAAGAAGCCGAACGCGGTGTCGTTCTGCGTTTTGGTAAACATGTGCAAACGGTTGAGAAAGGCCTGCACTGGCATTGGCCAACACCGATTGAATCGGTTGAGAAAGTCAACGTCGCCGAACGTCGTCAGGTACCTTACAAAGCCACCGTACTAACTCAGGATGAAAACATCATCGACCTGCAGGGCAGCTTGCAGTACAAAATTGATAATGCTGAAAAGTTTTTGTTTAACGTCAGAAATCCTGAAACTTCACTCAATCACGCCATTGAAAGCGCGATCAGACTTTCTGTCGGCCAGAGCAAAATGGATTTCATTATTACCGAAGGTCGTAATGAAATCGCTTTCAGGATTCAAAACACCGTGCAGGAAATTGTTGACCAGTACGGCACCGGCATTTCTATCATTGAAGTGAATATTCAGGAAGTGAATCCACCGCAACCTGTGCGTCAGGCATTCCAGGACGTTATTCAGGCGCGTGAAGATAAACAACGCACCATCAATGAAGCCGAAGCTTACCGCAATGAAATTCTGCCAAAAGCACGTGGTGCTGCCGCGCGTATTCTGGAGGAAGCCGATGCTTACGAAAAAGAAGTGGTCGCCAAAGCCGAAGGTGAAGCAGAACGTTTCACCAAGTTGCTGGCTGAATACAACAAGGCACCACAGGTCACACGTGATCGTCTGTATCTGGACATGATGGAATCAGTGTTGAACAAGAGTTCCAAAGTTATGGTTGATGTTAAAGGTGGCAACAATCTTTTATATCTACCCCTGGATAAATTAATGTCACGTACTGCTGACGACAACAAAGTCCCGACTGCTGTGCTGACAGAATCTCAACAACGAGATCTGATGAGAGAAATCGCCCGTCAACGAGATCAGCTAACGCAACAAACCAACTTGCGTGCAAGAGAGGCTAGATAAATGGCTAATATAATAAAATTTTTTCTGCCGCTAGTTTTACTTCTTATCTGGATGAGTGTCTTTTTTGTTGATGAAAGAGAAAAGGCAATCCTCTTCAAGTTCGGTGAAATTATTGGTTCAGATTACCAGCCCGGTTTGAATGTAAAACTGCCATACCCGTTCAACGAGGTAAAGAAGTTTGATGACCGCATCTTAACGATCGACGCTAATCCCAGCAGTTTTTTAACTGTAGAACAGAAATACTTAATCGTCGATTCTTACGTTAAGTGGCGTATTCGTGATGTGGAAACCTATTACAAAACCACCAGTGGTCGTGAAGGAAATGCCGGTGACCTGTTATACGAAGTGATTAACAATGGCCTGCGTGATGAATTCGGTAAGCGCACCATACAGGAAGTGATTGCCGGTGATCGCACCGACATCATGAACCTGATGAAAGAAAACGCATCGAAAAAAGCCGAAACCCTGGGTATTGAAGTGGTTGACGTGCGCATCAAAAAAATTGAGCTGCCAGCAGAAGTTAGTAACTCTGTTTACAATCGTATGAGAACGGGCAGGGAACTGGTTGCACGTGATTTGCGTTCAAAAGGTGAAGAAGCTTCAGAACGTATTCGTGCTGATGCTGATCGTCAAAGCACAGTGACACTGGCTGAAGCTTACCGTGACTCAGAAGTTATTCGCGGTACTGGTGATGCTGAGGCAACATCAACTTATGCTAAAGCGTTCGGTAAAGATCGTGAGTTCTATAAGTTCTATCGCAGTCTTAATGCTTACAAGGGGAACTTCTCCAGTAGCAGTGATGTGATTCTGCTTGAGCCAGATTCTGAGTACTTCAAGTACTTTAAAAATCCTAACAAAAAATAGTTAAGGTTTTTTTATGTGGGATGATTTTGTTAGAGCAATTGCCCTGGTTCTGGTAATAGAAGGCATGATGCCCTTCCTGAGCCCGGACGGCTGGCGACAGGCAATGGCTCAGGCTGCGCGCATGACCGATAAAACACTAAGAACAATTGGTCTTGCCAGCATGATCATAGGTGTACTGGTTCTTTATTTAAACCACGAAACTTTTTAATAAAAAATAATAACGGTATTTGTAATGACGAGCAAAGAACACTGGGTTCTTCCACAGGGAATTGAAGAGGCACTGCCAGAACATGCAGCACGCCTGGAAATTCTGCGCCGTGATTTGCTCGGCCTGTATTCGACATGGGGTTATGAACTGGTCATGCCGCCATTTATCGACCATATCGAATCATTACTTAC
Organism: Gammaproteobacteria bacterium; assembly: GCA_029881035.1. Classification (GTDB taxonomy): domain Bacteria; phylum Pseudomonadota; class Gammaproteobacteria; order SZUA-229; family SZUA-229; genus LH-M37. Next base: position 6,530 of record JAOUNI010000061.1, read on the forward strand.
CGGCACCGGTCACGATCTTGATTTGCAGACATTCAAGTTGATCGACCAGGTTAGCGGCCGAACACTGGGCGTGCGTGCTGATATGACACCACAGGTAGCACGCATTGATGCGCATCATTTAAATCGCGATGTGCCAACACGTCTGTGTTACATGGGCACCGTACTGCACGCCCGCCCCGATTGTTTTGGCGGTACTCGTAGTCCACTACAGGTGGGTGCAGAACTTTATGGTCATGCCGGTGTTGAATCCGATGTTGAAATACTGGGTTTAATGCTAAACACTTTTTTGATTGCCGGTATCGATAATGTGTTTATCGATCTCGGTAACGTTGATATTTTTAAAGCGCTGGCTAAACAGGCAAAACTTAATAGTGAAGATGAAAGTCGCCTGTTTGAAATGCTGCAACGCAAAGCCGTACCGGAAATTGAGCAGTTATTAGCTGAACTGAAAATCGATAACGATGTGCGCGACATGTTAGCCAGCCTGGCTGAATTAAATGGTGATATCAGCGTGCTACAACGCGCGCGCAAAGTGCTCGCCAAAGCCAATACTAATGTACATGCTGCGATTGATTATCTGGAAAAAACAGCGCAGCTCATCATGGCGCGTTTTAATAATGTAGGATTTAATTTTGACCTCGCCGAACTGCACGGTTATCACTATCAAACCGGTGTTGTTTTCGCCGCGTTTGTGCCGGGTTCAGGTGAAGCTATTGCTCGCGGTGGACGTTATGATGATATTGGCCAGATCTTTGGTCGTGCGCGTGCAGCCACCGGTTTTAGTACCGATTTGAAATTGCTGGATAACCTGACTACGCGCCAGTTTGAAAAAGCTAATCGCGTGTTTGCACCAGCCGATAATGATGCAGTGTTACAGAAAAAAATTCATGATCTTCGTTCACAGGGTGTTTGTGTGGTTGAACAATTATCAGGACAAAACGGCGATGCCAAAGCCATGCAATGCAATCAACAATTACAGATAGTTGATGGCCTGTGGCAAGTGACCAATCTCTAAAAAATTTTAACTATATAAACATATTAAAGGGTTTTAACCATGGCTAGAAATGTTGTCGTGCTCGGCAGTCAGTGGGGCGATGAAGGTAAAGGTAAAATTGTTGATCTATTAACAGACCGCGCAGCCGCAGTAGTGCGTTTTCAGGGTGGCCACAATGCGGGTCATACGCTGGTCATCGGCGACGAGAAAACAGTATTGCATTTGATCCCCTCAGGCGTATTGCGTGAAAACGTAATGTGTCTAATCGGAAACGGCGTCGTGTTGTCACCCTCTGCACTGTTTGAAGAACTCGACGCACTTGAAGCACGCGGTATTCCCGCCAGCCAACGCATCAAAATTTCTGCTGCCTGTCCGCTGATTCTGCCTTACCACATCGCACTCGATCAGGCGCGTGAAGTGGCCCGTGGTAAAACGGCTATCGGCACCACCGGTCGTGGTATTGGCCCATGCTATGAAGACAAAGTTTCTCGTCGCGGCATCCGCCTTGCCGACCTGACTGATGAAGCCGCCTTCAAGGAAAAACTGGCCGGCGTTATGGAATACCACAACTTCAGCCTGAAAAATTATTTCAAAGCCGCTGAAGTCAGTTATCAGGAAGTGCTCGACGAAGTAATGTCTTATCGTGAAAGACTGCTCTCCATGGTCGACGATATTCCAGCACTGCTCGACGGCTATCGCAAAGCCGGCCAGAACATCATGTTCGAAGGCGCGCAGGGCACACTGCTCGACATCGACCAGGGCACTTATCCCTACGTAACCTCATCCAACACCACCGCCGGCGGCGCGTGTACCGGTAGCGGTATCGGCCCCGGTGACCTCGATTACATGCTCGGTATCACCAAAGCCTACACCACCCGCGTCGGTGCCGGTCCGTTCCCGACCGAACTGTTCGACGACGTCGGTGAGCATCTGGGCAAGAAAGGCCACGAATTTGGCGCGACCACCGGCCGTAGCCGTCGTTGTGGCTGGTTCGATGGCGTCGCCCTGCGTCGTGCTGCACAAATCAACAGCCTGACCGGTTTATGCATCACCAAACTGGACGTACTCGATGGACTGGAAACACTCAAGCTATGCACCAGTTACAACTACGAAGGCAAAAAGCTGGAACTGCCGCCACTGGGTGCTGATGCAATTGAAAAATGCGTACCGGTTTACGAAGAAATGCCCGGCTGGACAGAAACCACCGAAGGCATCCGTGACTACGATTCACTGCCCGAAAATGCCAAAAAATATCTGACGCGTATGCAGGAAATTGTTGGCGTACCGGTTGATATCATTTCAACCGGCCCGGAGCGTGATGAAACCATTATTCTGAATCATCCGTTTGGTAACTAGCCTAAAACCGTATCCATTTATAAAAGGATTACAGTTATCAAAATGCGGGGTTACAATGTAAATCATGGTTGATTACATCAAACAACATCTCGCAGTTCTGGCGTTGCTCATGGTTCTGCCGCACCCCGTGCTGGCAGAACCACTCTGGCTTGACGTGCTGCCTGCAGATAAAAATGCAGCGGCTACTTCTACGCAAGCGCAACTTCCCAATCCACACAAAAATTCACGCCGCGTTTCCGTCAGTTTCGATCAGCTGGCATCAACACTGGCTACAGCCAATACCGCATCAGCCGGGCAGGCACAAAAAAGTCTCAGCTCCACGCAAATCGAATTGCCCATGCCGTATGGCGGTCTGCAAACTTTTAACGTGGTTAAATCAGCGCTCATGGAAGCCGGTCTGGCGACAAAATATCCGCAAATAAAAACCTACAAAGTCACCGCCGTCGATGACCCCGCCGTAACCGGTGTACTGGATACAGGCAGCAATGGTTTTCACGCTTATTTAAGCACCGCCCAAGGTGATGTATTTATCGATCCTGTGTCATCATCCACGCAGCAGGAATATTACAGCTACTACAAACATGATTACCCGGGCACCGCAGCCAGACAATTTGCCTGCGGTGTTAAAACCCCCGCAGCCACAGAAAGTCCGCTAGCCGAATTTCAAACACAGGCATTTAAAGCACTGGCACGTACCAGCGACACCAAAATTACTTATAGTATCGCCGTCGCCACAACGGGTGAATATGCTCAGGCAGTGGGCGCAGGCAATGTAACAAATACATTGAATGAAATTGTCACCGCGATTAATCGCATCAGTTTTATTTTCGAACGTGACCTCGCCATTCAACTAAAACTAATCGCCAATAATGATCAGATTATTTTTACCAATCCATTGACCGACCCCTACACCGACCCCACCGATGCCTCATTGTTGATCGATGAAAATCAGGCAGTACTTGATTTAAGGCTGGGTAATGCCAATTACGATATCGGTCACGTGCTTAGTACCGAAGGTGGTGGTCTGGCTCTTCTGGGTTCAGCCTGTTTTGATGGTTATAAAGCACAGGGCCAATCGGGGCATCCTAATCCCAAAGGCGACCCTTTTTATATCGACATTGTCGCCCACGAAATTGGCCATCAACTTGGCGCCAACCACAGCTTCAACGGCACCACCGAAAGCTGTGCAGGTAATCGCGTGCCTGGCTCTGCCTTCGAGCCGGGTAGTGGCACTACCATCATGTCCTATGCCGGCCTTTGCGGGGGCGAAAATGTAACTGTAAATGGTTTTGCGGTATACAGCGATGCAACATTTCACGCAGGCAGCATTGTAGAGATCATCAAGTACACTCGAACCGGCATCGGCAATAACTGTTCAGGTACGATCACTGGCTCGGTAGCCCCCGTCGCCTCGGCAGGGCCTGATTACACCATCCCCGGTGGTACACCATTTGTGTTAACCGGCTCTGCCACCGATAGCGATACAGCAATAAATAATCTGACCTATCAATGGGACCAGATGAACGCAGGCGCGGCCACCACCGCCACTACCTATGGCACCGATAATGGCAGCAATGCATTGTTCCGTTCTTATGTGCCAGCAGCGACGCCCGAACGAACCTTCCCACGTATAGAAACAATAATTAGTAATGTGGCCAACAAAGCCGAAACCCTGCCGACAGAAAATAGAACCCTGAACTTCCGCTTCACCGCCCGTGATGGCAGCGGTGGTGTGCATGAAGATGACATGCAAGTAGTCGTCAATGGAAAAGCAGGCCCCTTTGAAATAGTGCAGCCGAATGACAACGTGATTTTGAGTTCAGGCTTACCACAGTCCATACAATGGAACGCCGCCTGCACAAATGCAGAACCGGTCAACTGTGCCAACGTCGATATCCTGCTATCAACTGACGGCGGCCAAAACTTCAATACCGTCTTACTCGCGAGCACACCCAACAGTGGCATCGCCTCAGTCACCTTACCAACGGGAAATACCAAAACAGCAAGAATAAAAGTCGCCTGTAGTGACAACATATTCTTTGATATATCGAATACGAATTTTGAAATTAATGATATAACCGGTGGCAGTCTATCAACCGCGCTGATCGGCGGTAGTTACAACTGTGGAACCGCAAAGATAGTGCCCGTTAGTAGCGGAGGTGGCGGTGCACTCACCGCTGGCTGGCTATTCATGTTGCTAATAACACCCCTGCTCAGGCTCAGGCAAAAAAACTAAACGTCTACGGTTTTAAACACTCTGCACGCACCACAGCGTTATACCGCTTCGCATAACTCGAAGCCAGTCTTGCCGCCGATAGTTCTGCCTTTGAACGAACCACATCACCAAAGCCTTCCATTAAACGTACACCGCAGTTATTCATCACCGCTTCCCAGTCCGCTGCCGCAATGCCCGGTATACTCGTTGCGCGCGTGGCAAAACCCAGCAGATGAAAATCACCCTCAGCCAGCGCAGCACGCGCATCCTCTTCAGGGTTCCTGTTCTCATATTGTTTAGCCAGCCTGGCAGCATGAGCATCCATAGCAGAAACCGGCGCGACCGGCGTATCCTCAGTCGATCCATCAGGGTACACGTTCGTCGCACACGCCGATAACGAACTCGCCGCTAAAACAAAAAGGCAGCAATACAAAGCAGGGCGAAAGCAATAACAAAGTTTAAAGTTCATGAATATAAAGCCAGAAAAATGGATGAGGCTACTGATTATAGCCTTAAATCTCATCGTTCCCACGCTCCAGCGTGGTAACGCCTCCCCGGACGCTCCCGCGTCGCGTAAAAAAACACGGTAGGTTGGGGTGAGGCACGAACCCCAACAGGTTTTGGCAACCATGATGAACGGCACATAAACTGTTGGGGTTTATAAAAAACATTCACCCCAACCTACATGGCTAGCTACCACAGGCCGCTGGAGCGCCCACGCCTGCATTCCCACGCGGGAGCGTGGGAACGATAAAAAGCCATTGATTTCAGCGCCACAAACACCTCAAACCCGTGCCGATGGTTTCTCATCGTTCCCACGCTCCAGCGTGGTAACGCCTCCCCAGACGCTCCCGCGTCGCGTAAAACCCCAGCAATAATTGTTGCATGATGCGCACTATGCTACACTTTGCGCATGATCAAGTCGTTTAAGCACAAGGGATTGCAGAAATACTACGAGAAGGGAACTGTCGCAGGTATCCAGCCTTCTCATAAAAAACGACTAAGAATGCAGCTAGCCGCTTTAGATTCAGCCGTGACTGTAGAGGACATGGACATCCCGGGATTTAAACTGCACGAATTAAAAGGCAACCTGCAGGGTATTTGGTCCATTACCGTTAGCGGCAACTGGCGAATTACATTCGAATTTAAAGAGGGTAATACCTATATCGTGAAC